>CAZHDP010000526.1:0-2389 GCA_964531605.1 uncultured Burkholderiaceae bacterium
TGGCCACCCTGCACGCCAGCAACAGCTACCAAGCGCTCAACCGCATTTTGAATTTCTACCCTGTTGAGGTGCGCCCCACCATGCTTGGGGACCTGTCCTCGTCGCTCAAGGCGGTCGTGTCGCAGCGTTTGCTGCGCACAACGGTGGGTACGCGCGTACCCGCCGTTGAGGTGCTGTTGAACACCAATTTGGTGTCAGAGCTGATCGACCAAGGCAATCTGGCAGGCATCCACGAGGCGATGGAAAAATCCATGGCGGAGGGCTGTCAAACCTTTGAACAAGACATTGCGCGCTTGGTGCAAGAGGGTACGGTAGATCGCAAAGAAGGGCTTGTCCATGCAGATTCGGCGACCAACCTGCTGTGGCGTTTGCAAAATGACTTCACCAAAGCAAGCAAAGCGGTTGAAGAAGAAGTCATTGAAGACAATGGGCCTACGTTTGCCGAGTTCACCCTCGACATGACCAAGGATTGAGGACACCACCAGCCATGACCCGAACACTTCAATTGACCGAACAACTGGTAGCCCAAGCCTCGGTGACGCCTGTTGACGCGGAATGCCAAAACATCCTGATGGCACGGCTCAAGCCTTTGGGCTTCACCTGCGAGACCATTGTCAGTGGCCCAGATGATTTTCGAGTGACCAACTTGTGGGCCAAACGATCTTCGTCCAATAGGGTTGACGCGAAGACACTGGTGTTCGTCGGCCATACCGATGTGGTGCCCACTGGCCCTTTGGACCAGTGGCACAGCGACCCCTTCACCCCCACCCACCGCGATGGCAGACTCTACGGGCGCGGGGTCAGCGACATGAAAACATCCATTGCCGCATTTGTGGTCGCCGTGGAAGAGTTCGTTGAAACAATGGCGCAGGCGCCACTCAACATCGCGCTGTTGCTGACCAGCGACGAAGAAGGTCCGGCCAATGACGGTACTGTGGTCGTTTGCAAACGGTTGCAAGAACGCGGGCAACGGTTGGACTACTGCATCGTGGGCGAGCCCACCTCGGTGGAGAAAACGGGTGACATGATCAAAAATGGGCGACGCGGCACGCTCAGTGGCAAATTGACCGTGAAAGGCATTCAAGGTCACATTGCCTACCCTCATTTGGCCAAAAACCCCATCCACAGCCTGGCGCCTGCATTGGCGGAATTGGTCGCCGAGGTATGGGACCAAGGCAACGATTACTTTCCACCCACAACTTGGCAGGTCAGCAATGTGCATGGCGGTACAGGTGCCAGCAACATCATCCCAGGTTCGGTCACTGTGGATTTCAATTTCCGCTTTTCAACAGAGTCGACCGCCGAGGGTTTGAAGACCAGACTGCAGGGGATTCTCGACCGGCACGCATTGGACTACGAGTTGAGTTGGACCTTGGGGGGGATGCCCTTCCTCACCCCACCTGGCAGTTTGGTTGAAGCTGTCCAGAAAGCGATTCGAGACGAAACCGGCCTGGAAACACAACTGTCCACCACCGGTGGAACCAGCGATGGTCGCTTCATGGCACAAGTGTGTCCACAAGTGATCGAGTTAGGCCCACCCAATGCCACCATCCACAAGATCAATGAAAATCTGGCCGTGGCTGACATCGAACCCCTGAAAAACATTTACCGCAAAGTACTTGAGAACCTGGCCAAGCATGACGGTTCTTGAGCTCATCGCACACCACACCCAGCAGCTTCAGGCCGCTGACGTCAGCTTCGGGCATGGAACAAGCAATGCACGAGATGAGGCGTCTTGGCTCGTGCTTTGGAAGCTCGGGCTCCCGTTAGATACAGATGAAGACTTACTGGCCAAAACACCTGTTACGGCAAGCCAGTCAACAGATGTTGCTATGCTTTTTGAAGCACGTATCAGCTCGCGAAAGCCCGCGGCTTACCTGACCCAAGAAGCATGGTTGCAAGGCATTCCCTTTTATGTGGATGAGCGCGTCATCGTTCCCCGAAGCCTGATTGCAGAACTGCTGGTACAGGCTGAAACGGCTGCCAACATTGACCCTTGGTTGAGCGAGCGCACCACCCGAGTGTTGGACTTGTGCACGGGCAACGGCAGCTTGGCCATCATTGCCGCCATGGCGTTCCCCGACGTGCAAGTGGACGGTGCAGACATCTCTTCCGATGCCCTGGCGGTGGCGGACATCAACGTGTGTCGACATGGCCTGCAAGCGCGCGTGCGGTTGATGACCTCTGATGGTTTGAGCGCCGTCGACGGCACCTATGATTTGATCTTGTGCAATCCACCTTATGTCAACGCTGACAGCATGGCCCAATTGCCGGCCGAGTACCTTGCAGAGCCGGAACTCGCGCTGGCCGGCGGGAAAGATGGCATGGATTTCGTTCGACATTTGCTGCGTGATGCACCCAGCCGCATGACCCCATCTGCTGTGCTGAT
>CAZHDP010000527.1:0-2385 GCA_964531605.1 uncultured Burkholderiaceae bacterium
GCCTCGGCACCAGCCTGATGCCGAGCCTGTCTCAAATCAGAAACCATTGCACGAAGGGTATCCCGGTATTGCGCGCCCTCACGCATTTTGGCGAACGCACCAGGCACGATGCTGACCAACAACCCCATGATGGCCAACACGACCAACAACTCCACCAGGGTAAAGCCCCGAAAGCGATGCATACCCTGGCTCGTCAGCCTCACTGCTTGTTGCGAATGTCCGCGCTTTCGCCCTCACCACCCGGAGCGCCATCAGCGCCCATGGACAATATTTCAATGGCACCACTGCCATTGGGGCCCGTGTATTTGTAAGGCTTACCCCAGGGGTCCATGGGCAAACCACCTTTGACATAGGGACCTGTCCAGTTCGAGGCGGAGCCTGGCTTGGTAACCAAAGCGTCCAACCCCTCTTCGGTAGAGGGGAAGCGACCGACATCCAACTTGTAAACCTCTAGCGCTTTTTCAATTTCAGAGATTTGCACGGCAGCGGTCTTTGTTTTGGCCCCACCCAATTTGTCCAATACCTTCGGACCTACCAAGCCTGCCAAAAGGGTCAAGATGGCCAACACCACAAGCAACTCGATGAGCGTAAAACCGAGGTTGGTCGAACGCCCTGAAGATGGGTTAACCCTTTGATTTTCAATCATTTTTAATTCCCAAAAGACTTCAAAATTATACGGCGAGGTCGTTGACTGACAGGATGCCAAGCAAGATTGACACGATGATGCTTGCGATGACCAAGCCCAAAACGATGATCAGCAAAGGCTCAACCAAGGTCAGTGCTCTTTTGATACCCGTTTCGACTTCTCGGTTCAAAATATTGGCCAATTCCAGCATCATGGGACCAATGCGGCCAGTCTCTTCGCCCACCCGAACCAAATTGACGGCCAAAGGCTCAAAAATTCCGGTTTTACGCAAACCATCGACGACTTTCCCACCCTCTTTGACATAGGGACCGATGGTCACCAATGACTGCCTGAGCACCACGTTGCCAACGGTCTCTGTGGCAATGTGCAGGGCCATCAGCAGTGGAACACCGTTACCCAACAAGGTTCCCAACGATCGAGAGAACAACGTTAACTCGTATTTGTGCAGCAAGGCCCCGAGGACGGGGACGCCCAATGCCCATTTTTGGTAGGCTGTTTTGCCCTGAGGGGTTGCAAGCCATCGCATCAACAACCACACCACAGAAACCAACACAATGCCCAAGACCAACCCATATTCCTTGAACCCTTGACCCGCCATCATGACCAAGCGTGTGGGCATGGGCAAAGCATCGCCCATGTCGTTGAACAGTTTTTCAAACTGGGGCACGACAAAACCCAACATGGCAATCACCGACAACACAGCAACACCCAACAGGATGCAGGGGTAAATCGTTGCCGACACCACACTCTCACGCAAGGCACGCAAGCGCTCCATGTGCTCAACGAGGCGCTCCATCACCGCAGACATCTGCCCGCTGGCCTCACCAGAGCGAATCATGTTGATGTAAAAATCGCCAAAAAGTGCGCCATCCTTGGCCAACGCTTTGCTGAAAGTCATGCCACCTTTGACGTCGTCCAACACACGCTTCAGCAGTGCTTCTACGGACGGCTTGTTGCTCATGTCAATCAACACACGCAATGCGTTGTCCAAAGCCAAGCCCGCTTTGAGCATGATCGACAACTCAGAGGTCAACGCCAGCACATCGGCTTGTTTCACCGGTGTTTTGTCTCGGCGAACTTTGGGGCCAACACTGCGAACCGATGCGGAAACGGATGCGCCTGAGGCTGCCCCGGCATCTTCAATGCCTAGAGGGGTCAAACCACGGTCTCTTAAAGTTTTAAGCGCGGCGGCAGTACTGGGGGCGTCCAAGCGCCCTTGTGTGACCTTGCCACCACTGTCGGCTGCTCGCCAGGCGTACTCAGGCATCGGTTTGATCCTGTGTAACGCGCAGCAATTCATCCAATGTGGTCACGCCTGCCGCCACTTTGCGCAAACCATCTTGGTACAAGGACAGCATCCCAGAATCGGCAGCCAAGGCGTTCAAGGTACTGGCGTCTTTGCCAGCCACAATGGCTCGACGCATGGGCTCATCCAGCACCAGCAGTTCGTGTATGCCAGAGCGTCCGAGGTAGCCAGAGCCTCGGCATTGATCGCATCCAACG
The DNA here is from genome assembly GCA_964531605.1 of uncultured Burkholderiaceae bacterium. GTDB lineage: Bacteria > Pseudomonadota > Gammaproteobacteria > Burkholderiales > Burkholderiaceae_C > Defluviibacillus. The sequence goes on from CAZHDP010000527.1 coordinate 2,150, forward strand.
GCCTTGTAGATGGGATGCCCAGGCTCGCAGTACTGGTCCAGGCGTGTGGAGGCCAATAACTCCGGGGTTGGCAGGTACGGCACTTTGCAGTGGGTACACAGTGTCCGAACCAAACGCTGAGCCAGCACACCATTCACAGATGAGGTAATGAGATACCCCTCCACGCCCATGTCTTGCATCCGAATCACCGCGCCTGCCGCCGTGTTGGTGTGCAGCGTCGAGAGCACCAGGTGCCC
>CAZHDP010000528.1:0-2381 GCA_964531605.1 uncultured Burkholderiaceae bacterium
AGCGCCTTTTTGCGTGAACTGGCCGTTCCGACCAACTTCAACATCGTCGCGGTGCGGCCTTTGCGGGGCAGTGGCTTGATCGTGTGCGAGCCGACCTTGGTGTTCGGCATCATTGACACACTGTATGGTGGCAATGGCAAGTACCACACCCGGATTGAGGGACGAGACTTTTCGCCGACAGAGCAGCGTGTGATCAACCGTTTGGTAGAGGTCATCTGTGCTGAATACGAAAAGGCTTGGAAGGGCATCTATCCCATCCAGCTGGAGTATCAACGTTCGGAAATGCAGCCTCAGTTTGCCAACATCGCGACCCCCAGCGAGATCGTGGTGTCCACCTCGTTCCAGTTGGAAATTGGTGAAATCGCGGGCGCAGTGCATTTTTGTGTGCCGTACTCGACCTTAGAGCCGATCCGTGATGTGCTGTACTCCACCACCCAGGGCGACTCGATGGAGGTGGACCGCCGATGGGTGAACGTGTTGACGCAAGAAATCCAGTCCGCCGAAGTGACTTTGGTGGCAGAACTGGCCAAAGCCGACACCACCATTGAGCAGTTGCTGGCCATGCGCCCAGGGGACTTCATTGAACTGGAGCGCTCGCCACGCATCAAGGCTTCCATTGATGGGATTCCCGTTTTTGAGTGCCAGTACGGCACACACAATGCGAAATACGCGATCAAGATTGACAAGAAGTTGCTGACGCACCAAACCACAATCTGAGAACATTTGAACTGAGGACGAATCATGGCAACAGACGGAACAGACAGCGGCGACGTGGACGAGCTCAGTGGCTGGGCGGAGGCGCTGGAAGAGCAGAAAAAGGCAGAAGACTCGGGCGCCGATGTGCAGGGCGGGCCTTTGTTTGGCTCTGCCGCACCTGACATGTCGGGCATGGGCTCCTCCAACAGCGTCAGTGACATCAACATGGTGTTGGACATCCCTGTGCAGCTCTCCGTCGAGTTGGGGCGCACCAAAGTACCTATCAAATACATCCTTCAGTTGGGACAAGGCTCTGTGGTGGAGTTGGATGCCATGGCCGGTGAGCCGATGGACGTGCTGGTCAACGGCTACCTCATTGCCCAGGGTGAAGTGGTGGTGGTGAATGAGAAGTTTGGCATTCGGCTCACCGATGTGGTGACGCCGTCAGAGCGCCTCAAGCGGGTGAGCCGAGGTGGCTAGAGATAGGATAGGGGGATGAGTTACACCTACCTTTGGCTTGTTGCCCTTGTGGCCCTCTTGTGTACCTTGCCCTGGGTCGTCAAGTGGTTGCAGCGGCGAACGGGCTTGGGCCCTAAGCGGTCAGGGGATGGGGTGCAATTGGTTTCAGCGTTGGCGCTGGGCCCTCAACAGCGCGTGATGACGGTCGAAGTCGGCCCTGCAGACGCGCGTGTTCAGTTGGTGCTGGGTGTGACCGCGCAACACATCACCTGTTTGTACAGCCAGCCCGTTCGAGCTGTGCCAGAAACCGTAGACAGCCCGGACACCGTGCCTGCGATGACTTTTTCGCAAGAGTTACAGGGGCAAAAACTTGGCTGATGTGTCTTTCGTATCACCCGGCTTGCGGCGAGGGCGTTGGCTCGGTGGCGCACTGACGGTTTTGGCGACCCTGCCTGCATGGTCGCAAACGGCAGGACAACTGCCCTTGTTGATGGGTTCTGGCGAGGGCGGGACCAGCTTTTCGGTGCCGATCCAGACGCTGCTGTTCTTCACGGCACTGTCTTTTTTGCCCGCCATTTTATTGATGATGACGGGGTTCACCCGCATCGTGATCGTGCTTTCTCTGCTGCGGCAAGCGATTGGCACCCAATCCGCACCACCCAACCAGGTGATCGTGGGGTTGTCGCTGTTTCTGACCTTCTTCGTGATGGGGCCGACGCTGGACAAGGTGTACCAAGACGCGTACCTGCCGTATTCGAATGGCACGGCCACGTTCGAGCAAGCGATTGAGCGCGGAGAAGCGCCGATGCGCGCGTTCATGCTGAAGCAGACGCGCCAAGCCGATTTGGCGATGTTTTCCAAAATGGCCAAGCTGGATGCCAATGTGAAGCCCGAGACCATCCCCATCCGTGTGCTCGTGCCCGCGTTTGTGACGAGCGAGCTGAAATCGGCTTTTCAGATCGGTTTCATGATCTTCATTCCGTTTTTGGTCATCGACATTGTGGTGGCCAGCATCTTGATGTCGTTGGGGATGATGATGCTCTCGCCGGTGCTGATTGCACTGCCATTCAAGCTGATGCTGTTCGTGTTGGCCGATGGATGGAACATCCTGATTGGCTCGCTTGCGGCCAGTTTTGTCCAGTGAGTTGTTGAAAAGAGGCTTGCCATGAATGCACAAAGTGTCCTCACCATCGGTCAGGAAGCCTTGGTGTTGTTGTTGTTGGTGG
>CAZHDP010000529.1:0-2381 GCA_964531605.1 uncultured Burkholderiaceae bacterium
CGGTGTTGTCAGCAACGCCCCTGTCAACCAATTGATTTACGACGCCTTGCTGCTGCTGCAGCACCGCGGCCAAGATGCGGCGGGCATCGTCACGCAGCAAGACCGCAAGTTCTTCATGCACAAAGCCAAAGGCATGGTGCGAGACGTGTTCCGTACCCGCAACATGCGGGCACTGCCTGGCAATTGTGGTTTGGGTCAAGTGCGTTACCCCACCGCTGGCAACGCGTTCAGTGAGGAAGAGGCGCAACCCTTTTACGTCAATGCCCCTTTCGGCATCGTGCTGGTGCATAACGGCAACTTGACCAATGCCCATGCGCTCAAGTCCGAATTGTTTTCCACAGATCACCGCCACATCAACACCGAGAGTGACTCTGAGGTGCTGCTCAACGTGTTGGCACACGAGGTCGAAAAAACCACCCGTGGTTTGCCGTTGAAACCCCATGATGTGTTTGAAGCCGTGCGGGGTGTGCACCGGCGCGTGAAAGGCTCTTATGCGGTCATTGCCTTGATTGCTGGCCATGGCCTGCTGGCCTTCCGTGACCCCCATGGCATTCGCCCGCTGTGTATCAGCAAGAGCAAAGATGGCACCGTCATGTTGGCCAGCGAATCGGTCGCCTTGGAAGGCACAGGCCAGGTGTTTGACCGCAATGTGATGCCTGGTGAAGCTGTGTTTGTGGACCTGCAAGGTGGCATCCACACCGCGCAATGTGCCGCTGCACCGCAGTTGAACCCTTGTATTTTTGAGTTTGTGTACCTGGCCCGCCCTGATTCTGTGCTGGACGGCATCTCGGTTTATCAAGCCCGTTTGAACTTGGGTGAGACCTTGGCCAAACGTGTGGTGTCCACCGTACCGCCGGATCAAATCGATGTGGTGATCCCCATCCCGGAATCCAGTCGCCCCAGCGCCACTCAGGTTGCCCATTTGCTCGGGATCCCGTACCGCGAGGGGTTTGTGAAAAACCGCTACGTCGGTCGCACCTTCATCATGCCAGGGCAGGCTGTGCGCAAAAAATCAGTTCGACAGAAGCTCAACGTGATCGGCAGCGAGTTCAAAGGCCGCAATGTGTTGCTAGTGGACGACTCTATCGTGCGGGGTACCACCTGCCGCGAGATCGTGCAGATGGCGCGTGACGCAGGTGCGCGCAAGGTCTACATGGCCAGTGCGGCTCCCCCCGTGCGTTACCCCAACGTCTATGGCATCGACATGCCCACCAAAGACGAATTGGTCGCCCATGGCCGCACTGTCGAGGAAATTCGCCAGATCATTGGCTGCGACGCGTTGATTTACCAAGATGTCGACGCCATGAAGCGCGCAGTAGGGTCCCTCAATACCGGCATCGCTGGTTTCGATGCCTCGTGTTTTGACGGCATTTACGTGACGGGGGACATCACCTCGGACGACATCGCCCGTTTGAACGAAAGCCGCGTTGCTGGTCAGGAAGGGGAAGAGGACACTTCCCGCCTGGCTTTGCCCAATCCGAGTTGATGGACACGCTATTTCTCAGAACTTTTTTACCAGTTTCGGCAGGCTAAATAAGAAAAGTTTGCTATCAATTCAGTAGTATTTTGACATGAACAGCACCGTTCGCACCCGCATTGCGCCATCACCCACCGGGTTTTTGCACCTGGGCACAGCCCGCACTGCCTTGTATTCCTGGGCCTATGCCCGCCATCACAGTGGCCAATTCGTCTTGCGCATTGAAGACACTGACGTGGCACGCTCCACCCAAGATTCGGTGGACCAGATTTTGGCGTCGATGAAATGGTTGGGGCTGGCTTACGACGAAGGCCCGGTTTACCAGATGCAGCGCCTGACGCGCTATGAAGCGGTGGTCAACCAACTGCTGGCCGAAGGCAAAGCTTACCGCTGCTACAGCACCCCTGAAGAGTTGGACGCCGTGCGCGAAGCCAAAAAAGCCCGAGGTGAGAAGGCTTTGTACGATGGCCGCTGGCGCCCTGAGCCCGGCAAAACCTTGCCGGTGGTTCCCGAAGGCGTGAAGCCCGTGATCCGCTTCAAGAACCCATCGGACGGCGATGTCACCTGGAATGACCTGGTCAAGGGCCCGATCACCATCAGCAACCGTGAAATCGATGACCTGATCATCGTGCGCACCGATGGCATCCCGACGTACAACTTCGCCGTGGTGGTGGACGACTGGGACATGCAGATCAGCCATGTCTTCCGCGGAGACGAGCACATCAACAACACGCCTTGGCAAATCAACATCTTCCATGCGCTGGGCGCGCCTTTGCCACAGTTCGGCCATTGCCCTGTGATCTTGGGTGATGACGGCCAAAAGCTGTCCAAGCGTCGTGGCGCCGTCAGCGTGACGGCCTACGAAGAGGGCGGCTACCTGCCCGAAGCCATGTTGAATTACCTG
>CAZHDP010000530.1:0-2375 GCA_964531605.1 uncultured Burkholderiaceae bacterium
TTGCCTTGGGTTTTCCAGGTGTCAGCGTGGGCTTCCACATAGCCAGGAAAGTCTTTGAAATGTGACACGGCAGGATCGATGGCGTTGTTGAAACGACCGAGCCTGTACTCAAAACTGTTGCGGTTATCGAGCAACACCACATCGTCTTGCGCCAACAACGCTCGCCAGGCTTGCGGCGAGAGCAGGGTTTGAGGGTCCACCGCCACGGTGTTGGCCGTGGCGACCACACCGTCAGTCACAGAAACGGACACGGGCGCAGGTACCCCCACTGCCACGATCTGCGGCTTCACATGTACTTTGATGCGCGCAAAAGGGGGGGTGTCACATGCGCTGTGCTTGAAGGCAATGCCCGAAAAACAGCCCTCAAAGGCCTCGTCCTGCACCAGGGCACGTTCGAACTCGGCCACGGCGGCAGCACTGCCCGCCAACACACCGTTGATGCCCTCAGCAGCCACCAGAATGCTGCCCATCAGCGCTGGCGTGAGATCGCGCAAGCGCTGGGCGGTGGCTTGGGGGTCGCGCAGCGCGACAAATTTGAAAAAGGCAGTGTGCAGCAGGCGTGTGGTCTTCATCAGAACACTATTGTCGCCAGATTCGTCGCCAGATTCCGCGCGCCGAGCGCGCGCAGCCGCTCAGCGGAGCCAGGGACGCAGCAAGGCCACCAATTTGCCCAGGTCAAAGGGCTTGCCCAAGTGGTCGTCCATGCCCGCATCAAGGCATTCGCGGCGGTCTTCGTCACGCGCATTGGCCGTCATGGCCACGATGGGGATGGGACGCATGCGAGGCTTGCACCGGATCTCTCGGGTCGCTTGCAAGCCATCCATGACCGGCATTTGCATGTCCATCAACACCACGTCAAAGGCTTCGCCGGTGTCGCCCACGGCCTCTACCGCCAAAGCGCCATTGCCCACCACCGTCACCACGCAACCCTCTCGGGCAAGCAGCTCGCGCGCCAACATCTGGTTGACAGGGTGGTCTTCGACCAGCAACACCCGCAGCCCAGGCAGCCGTGCAACCGGTGCCACTTTGCCCACCGGGCGCGCACCTGCACCTGCACCTGCACCTGCACCTGCATCTGCACCTGCACCTGCACCTGCATCTGTGCCTTTGCCTTTGCCTTCGCCTTTACCGTTACCTGCGACATGGCGATGGCGGCTGGCCACCACGTCTGCGAGCTGCCCTTTGAAGACAGGTTTCATCAGGCTGCCCGCAACGGCAGGGCTGCGTGAAAGGTCATGTTGAGCGTTCAAGCGCTGGTCGTGCGCCGTGACCAAGTAGGTCAGTGGTTTGGGCAAACCAGCTTCAACATACATCCCATGCAGGGTCTGCACGAGGGCCATGCCATCGGTCACCGTGCCGTTGCTTTGATCGCCGTAATGGGCATCAAACGTCACCAACAGCACGCCATAGGGTTGAAGCTGAGGCTGAAGTTCAGATCCGAGCGGATCCTGCGGCGAGTGCTGCGTACCGTTCAGCGCTCGCAGCACACAACCCACGGCGTCCAGCGCGGTGCGAACGGTGTCTGGCTGCCATCCCAGGCTGGCCACTTCCCGGGCCATGATCTGACTTGCGCACTCGTGGGGCTCGACGATCAGCACGCGCGTCGGGGTCGACCCACCACCTTGGGTCTGCCCCAGCAGGCCGACCTTTACCGAACCGGCTTGAATCACTTCGCTCACAGGGCTGCGCACCAGTGGGATGTCAAATGAGAACGTACTGCCCTGCCCTGGTGTGCTGCTCAAGGCGAGTCGACCGCCCATCAGCGCGACCAGGCGCTGCGAAATGGCCAAGCCCAGGCCTGTGCCACCGTAACGCCGGGCCGTGCTGGCGTCGCCTTGGCTGAAGCCCTCGAAAATGCGCTGGCGCTGTTCGGCAGAGATACCGATCCCCGTGTCACGCACGGCAAAAGACAAACGTGCCTCGGGGCTGTCGACGTTTTTGCAGCTCACCATCAAGGTCACTTCGCCGTGCTCTGTGAATTTGACGGCATTGCCCAACAGGTTGATGAGCACCTGTTGCAATCGCAAGCAGTCACCCATGACACGTTGGGGTACGTCTGATGCCACGTCGAACAATAGCTCCAGTGGCTTGTCGTTCAGGTTGGCCACCATGATCGTGCCGACTTCTTTGAGCGTCTTGGGCAGGTCAAACACCTCGGAAGCGATTTGCATCTTGCCTTCTTCGACTTTGGAAAAATCCAGGATGTCGTTCAAGATGTGCAGCAGCGTTCGGGCGGCGTTGTCTGTTTTTTCAACGTAGTCGTGTTGCCGTGGGCTCAACTCGGTGCCCAGCAACAACTGCTGCATGCCGATGATGGCGTTCATCGGGGTGCGAATCTCGTGGCTCATGTTGGCCAGGAACGAGCTCTTGGCTCG
>CAZHDP010000531.1:0-2369 GCA_964531605.1 uncultured Burkholderiaceae bacterium
ACTCGGCTGCCAATTCAAGGTTACGTGAGCGGATTTCGTCGACGTAAGTGAGGTATTGACGGGTGAGGCCCGCCATCGGGATGTCGAGGATGTTGAAGTTTTGCTTGCGGATCAGGTACAGCAGCAGGTCCAAAGGACCTTCAAAAGCTTCTAAAAAGACTTCCAGGGCGTCCGGCGGGATGTACAAATCCGTCGGCATCGAGAACAGTGGCTCACCATAAAGACGAGCTAAGGCCACTTGGTCAACCACCTGGGGCATGGTGGCCACCAGTTCCGCTTCAGCCCCGGTCACAGGGTGGACGCCCCCCAGGGTCGCCGAGGCCAAGTCTGCCATTTACGACGCGTTGGTTTGGTACACGTAGGGCTTTTGGGCCACTTTGCCGTCGCGGTATTCCGCTTGGGCGCTGCGGTCGACCGCTTTGTCCCACAACAAAGCCCGACCCGCTTGCTGTTGCTGGTCCAACTCAGGCTTGGCGGCTTTCAGTTGCGTGATGAACTGTGTGGCGTCTGATTTGTAGTCAGGACGGAGAAAAATTGCGCGTAAAAATGACATGGTGCTACCTTCTGTGGCCATTTTACCGGGCTGGTGCGTTAGTCTGTGCAGCAATCACACAAAGAAGGGGTTCTCAATGGGTCTGTGTTCATTTCGCAAAGGAGTTGGCATCGTGAGTCTCTTCGCATTCTTGGGCTTGTTCGGCTGCGATGCGCAACGCATTGAACAGCTGGAAGAAGGCATTTCCACCGAGGCTGACGTGCGCACCCGCTTTGGTGAACCCGAAAAAATCTGGGAGGGCGACGGGCAAACCCGCATCTTCGAATACAACCGCCAGCCCAACGGCAACACCAACTACATGATTTCCATTGGTCCGGACGGCAAGATGAGCGCTTTGCGACAAGTGCTGACCCCGCAGAACTTCGCCAAAGTGCAGCCCGGCATGATGATGGAAGACGTGCGCAAGATGCTGGGCAAGCCCACCAAAATCAGCAGCTATGCCCTCAAGCTCCAAACCCACTATGACTGGCGTTGGCTTGAGGCGCCCAACCAACCCAAAATGTTCACCGTGATTTTTGACAGTGACTTGCGCGTGGTGTCGTCCGGCTCAACGGATGACATGGGCGAACGCCTCAACTGAGGCTGGTCGGTCATTTCGCCACAGGCGGCGCCGCTTGGTAGATGGCCTTCACGGCGTCGGCCGTGAGGGGCGTGTTGTAGATGCGCACGTCGTCAAGTTTGCCGCGCCAAGGCCAACGGCCAGAGCCGTCGTACTCACCCACAAACAGTTCTTTGTCCCAGTTCACCAACCACTTTGGCACGTTGGTGTGCACTTGGCCTTGCAATTGCCCATCCACGTAAAACGCCGCTTCCTGGCGGGTGTTGTCCAGCATCGCGACGACGTGGTGCCATTCGCGCAAGGGCAATTGATAGCCGGAGCGCACGTGGGTGTGGCTGCGGCCCCATGAGATGCCAAAGTCCAGCATGCGCTTGTCCGGCCCGTGGCTGCCCTCGGACGTGGTGCACAACCACCAGCCGCTGAATGGCCAAGCACTTTTGGCCGCGATGGTGGGCACGATGCCCACGTCGTCTTCTTGCCAGACCCATGCGGCAACAGTGATGGCCTCGGCATTGAAACAATCGCTGTTGCCTGCGGCCAGCCATTGCCGTCCCTGAAACGATGCCGCGTGCATCATGCGTCCAGGGGCGAGTTGCACGGCCGGGTGTCGGCGATCAGCCAACGGCCCAGGCAATACCGCCATGCGCGCGTGGTGCCCCAAGGGGCTGTCATCGTTGATCAACTGACCGTTTACCGCGTCCATGGTCCAGTGGGCAACCAAGCCTTGCGCGGGGCAACGGGTTGTTGAGGGCTCCACCGACACTGGATTTTGGGACAGGTACTGGGTATGGCTGCGCCAGAACCACAGGTTGGCTGCGAGGCTGCCGATGGCGATCAACAGCAGCACGATGGACAACGCCATCCAGGGGATTTTTTTCATGGGCAACAGGACGGGGCTGGAGGGCTCGAGATTGTTTTGCCTGAGCGCCGAAAGATTGTCACACCTGTGGCAAGGTCCTTCCGGTCATTCTTCTAAACTCGACGCTTTATACAGGAGACATTGACATGATCACACTTTGCGGCTTCCCCGTGTCCAATTACTACAACAAGGTCAAACTCGCGTTGTTGGAAAAGAACGTGCCCTTCGTGGAAGAAACCGTGATGACCAAAAGCACGGACGAGGCGGTGCTGAGCGCCTCCCCGCTGGCCAAGATCCCGTTCATCCGCACCCCACAAGGTGGTTTGTGCGAGAGCCAGGCGATTCTGGAGTACTTGGAGTCCGCTTACCCCAACCCACCACTGTTGCCCGCAGATGCC
>CAZHDP010000532.1:0-2361 GCA_964531605.1 uncultured Burkholderiaceae bacterium
TTGGTGCGGGTGAACACCAGCACCTGGCTCCAGTTGTGCTCCTGGATGATGTGGGCCAGCAGGGCCTTTTTCTTGCCACGGCCCACCGGCACAATGGTCTGTGTGATGCGTTGCACCGTGGTGTTGCGCGGCGTGACCTGGATGCTTTGGGGGTCTTTCAGCAAGGTGGCCGCGAGTTCACGGATCTCATCGCTGAAGGTGGCCGAGAACAGCAGGCTTTGCTTGTCCTTGGGCACCATCGCCAGGATTTTTTTGACGTCATGGATGAAGCCCATGTCCAACATGCGGTCGGCTTCGTCCAGCACCAAAATTTGCACCTGGCTCAGGTCCAACATGCCTTGTTGTTGCAAATCCAGCAAACGGCCTGGGGTTGCCACCAAAATGTCGACACCGCTGCGCAGCTTGCTGATTTGGGGGTTCATGCCCACACCGCCAAAAATGACGGTGGATTTCAACTCGACGTACTTGCCGTAGTTGCGAACCGACTCTTCCACCTGTGCGGCCAGCTCGCGGGTGGGGGTGAGCACCAGGGCGCGAACGCCGATGCCACCAGATTTGTTTTTGACCCGCTCGCCCGTGCTCAGTTTGTGAAGCAAGGGCAGGGTGAACGCGGCCGTTTTGCCCGTACCTGTTTGCGCACCCGCCAACAGGTCGTGACCTTCCAGCACGGCCGGGATGGCCTGCGCCTGAATGGGCGTAGGGGTCTCGTAACCCTGCTCAAGCACGGCTTTCAAAATGGCTGGAGCCAGGTTCAGTTCAGTAAAGTTCATAGAAATTGGAGAAAGTGTGCGCCCGTCCGGGGCGCTGGGAATCTGCCTGCTGCGGTGTTGGTCACCGAGCCAGTGAAGGGCAGATCAGGTTCAAAGATGGGACGGGGTTGCCGCTGGCAACTGTCCCCAGCAAGATGCTGGCATTGCAGGCAACTGGAGGCTGCAATGCCACTATTGTCGCATGCCCAGGGCCATCGCGCTCGCCAAGGAACGATAATCGGGGTTTTGCCCCCTTCAAACCAAAGTCAAATGGCTCAATACGTATTTTCCATGAACCGCGTCGGCAAGATCGTGCCGCCGAAGCGCCAAATTCTCAAAGACATTTCGCTGAGCTTCTTTCCCGGCGCCAAGATCGGCGTGCTGGGTACCAATGGCTCGGGCAAATCCACCTTGCTCAAGATCATGGCCGGCGTGGACAAGGAAATCGAAGGTGAAGCCATCCCCATGGCCGGTTTGAACATCGGTTACCTGCCTCAAGAGCCGCAGCTGGACCCGACACAAACCGTGCGCGAGAGCGTCGAAGCGGCCATGGGCAAAGTGTTTTCGGCCAAAGCCCGGTTGGAAGAGGTCTACGCCGCCTACGGTGACGAAAACGCTGACTTTGATGCGCTGGCTGCAGAACAAGCGGAGCTGGAAGCCATCATTGCCACCGCTGGAACCGATTCTGAACACCAACTGGAAATCGCCGCAGATGCCCTGCGTTTGCCCCCTTGGGACGCCAACATCGGCGTGCTGTCTGGCGGTGAAAAACGCCGTGTTGCGTTGTGCCGTCTGTTGCTGTCCAAGCCCGACATGCTGTTGCTTGACGAGCCGACCAACCACTTGGACGCAGAATCCGTGGACTGGTTGGAGCAGTTTTTGCAGCGTTACTCTGGCACGGTGGTCGCCATCACCCACGACCGCTACTTCCTGGACAACGCCGCCGAATGGATTCTGGAACTCGACCGTGGTTCTGGCATTCCCTACAAAGGCAATTACTCTGACTGGTTGACCCAGAAGGGCGCCCGCTTGGAAGCTGAGCAAAAGGGTGAAGAGGCTCGTGCCAAAGCCCTGAAGAAAGAGCTGGAATGGTCGCGTCAAAACCCCAAAGCCCGCCAGGCCAAAAGCAAGGCCCGCATGGCCCGTTTTGAAGAGTTGAGCGACTACGAATACCAAAAGCGCAACGAGACCAATGAAATCTTCATCCCCGTGGCAGACCGCCTCGGCCATGAAGTCATTGAGTTCGTGAACGTGTCGAAGTCTTTTGGTGACCGTGTGTTGATTGACAACCTGAGCTTCAAGATCCCGGCGGGGGCCATCGTCGGCATCATTGGCCCGAACGGCGCGGGCAAGTCCACGCTGTTCAAGCTGATCGCTGGCAAAGAGCAGCCTGATTCGGGTGAAGTCAAGATCGGTACCACCGTGAAAATGGCCTTTGTGGACCAGCACCGTGACGACCTGTCCAACGAAAAAACCGTGTGGGAAGACGTCTCTGGCGGCCTCGATATTTTGAACGTGGGCAAGTTCCAAATGGCCAGCCGTGCCTACTGTGGGCGCTTCAATTTCAACGGCTCTGACCAACAAAAGAAGGTGGGCATGTTGTCGGGTGGTG
>CAZHDP010000533.1:0-2355 GCA_964531605.1 uncultured Burkholderiaceae bacterium
GCAATGGCTATCGAACTGAATGTGTCCAATCCCCTTGAGACGCTGGCGGCCCCTTCTGACAAGGCCAGTCCCGGGGGCGTTTCTTCGGCAGACCCTGCTGGCAAGGCGCCTGCGGGTCAATTCAATGCCATGCTGGCCCAGTTTGGTCAGGCTGTGCAGGGGCAAGAGGCCGAGGACACCGTGTGCGAGCCGGCTGTGGATGCCTCCATGGCAGCGTTGGTTGCGCCAACCGACACCTCAGGTGTTGGAATTTTGCCGGGCGACGGGCAGACCGCTGTCGACCCATCCAGCGCAGTGACCCTCATGCCCGCAATGGACCCCTTGGCGCTGATGTCTCAGATGCAAGTGGCCGCCCAGGTTCAGAAACCTGCGTCTACTCCCTCTGTGACTGTAGCGTCTGGCGAGCCCGCGGCTACGGCTACGGCTACGGCTACGCTCGCGGTGGACGCGGCGGGTGTGCCTGGCACGCCACCATTGCCCGGTCATCATGCGGCCAAGGCTGGCGCTGAGGCTCTGGGCTTGCCAGAGGTACAAAAGCAGGCCCAAAAGCAAGCCAGTACCGGGCGGTTTGAGCTGCCAGCAGGCATGGAGGCGCTCTCGCCAGACGGTAAAAAGCCCTCGTTAGCAGGGAAGTTGACGGGGGCCTCTGGTGCCGCCACACCTTCCTCGACCAATGCCTTGCTGGCGCGTGGTGGCGATGCGCAGTCAGCCCAGGTCAGCAGCGCCGAATTTTCGGAATGGTTGGCGGGAAGTTTGCAAACCTCGTCTGAGACCGCCAAGAGCGAGTCAACCCTGCCTGGTGTTGCCGTCGGCACCCCGGCGCACACGCCATCGGCACCACGCACAGAGCCTTCACCGCTCGGCAGTTGGGATTTTTCAAGCAAAGTTGGCAGCAACGTGGCAGATGTACAGACCCCCAATGGGGCCTCTCAAGCCAGTTTTGAGCAACAGGTTGCTGACCAGGTGTCGGTCTGGGTCAGCCAGAATGTGCAGTCGGCCGAGCTGAAGATGGACGCTTTTGGCACCGACCGGGTTGAGGTGAGCATCACCATGGCTGGCAATGAGGCGACGGTTCAGTTCCGCAGCGATGTGGCCGAAACACGGGATTTGCTGCAACGCGCAGCGGCCAACCTGGAGAGCGCCTTGCGCAACGATGGTCTGGTGTTATCCGGGGTGTCTGTAGGTGCATCGACCCAAGGGCAAGACAATGCCCGTGAAGCCAGTCAAAATACCCAGGTCTTCAGCAGAAAACCATCGGTCAAACAGGACACCGTGGCCGACGTGGGCATGCGCATGGTTGCAAGACCTGTGGTTCCCGAAGGGCGTTTGGACCTGTACGTTTGACCCTGGGTGGGCGAGGTGAGCGGGTGGATTGCACCTGTTTTCAGCCTCTAATTCGCTGACTGCCGAGCTCAAGTCGACGAATAATCGGTTTGAGAGTAACAGTTATTGGCGGTGAGGTTGTCGAACCTCGCCGTATTGAAAGGATTCAACGTGTCTGACGCCCATGCAGCCCCAGCAGATGGCGCAAAGCCACCCAAGAGCAAAAAAATGCTCATCATCATTGTTGCTGCCGTGGTGCTGCTGGGCGGCGGCGGCGGTGCGTTTTTCATGATGAAGTCCAAAGCAGACCATGCAGAGGAGGAGCCTGCCGCACACGCCAAGCCTGCCACCCCTCCCACCTTCCTGCCATTGGACAGTCTCGTGGTGAATTTGGCTGACCCGGGGGGAGACCGGTTTGCCCAAATCGGCATCACCATCGAAATATCGGATGCCAAAGCCGCTGACCAGGTCAAGGCGTTCATGCCAGTCATTCGCAGTGGCATCTTGATGACCATTTCTCAGCGCACAACGGCCGAATTGTTGACGGCCGAGGGCAAAGAGCAGCTCGCGCTCGACATCAAACGTGAGGTCTCCAAGCCCTTGGGTTTTGACGACGAGGAGGAAGATCATGAGGAACCTGCTGAAAAACCCAAGGCCAAAAAAGGCGCCAAGGCTGAGAAAAAGGCTAAAAAAGTGGCTGTGAACCCGATACAGCGCGTGCTGTTTTCGAGCTTCATTGTTCAATGATCTGCTGCGAAAGCCGATGCCATGAGTGAATCATTTCTCTCGCAGGAAGAGGTTGATGCCCTCCTCGAAGGGGTGACGGGGGAGAGTCAGACCTACACCGAAGACGCGCACGACCCCTCAGGGGTGCGTACCTATGACATCTCCAGCCAAGAGCGCATCGTTCGCGGGCGCATGCCGACGATGGAGATCGTCAATGAGCGGTTTTCGCGCAATTTGCGCGTGGGGCTGTTCAACTTCATCCGTCGCAGCCCAGAAATTTCGATTGGACCTGTGTCGGTTCAAAAG
>CAZHDP010000534.1:0-2350 GCA_964531605.1 uncultured Burkholderiaceae bacterium
AAGACAAAGGTGTGGTGGTTGACGATGTCGAGGTCGGCGGTGTCTGTCTTGCGGTTGAATTCTTTGGCCAGCAGCTTCTCTGCCAGCGCCATGCCCACGGCATTGGTGATGCCTTGGCCCAGGGGGCCCGTAGTGGTTTCGATGCCCGGGGTCACGTCGACTTCAGGGTGACCAGGGGTTTTGCTGTGCAGTTTGCGGAAGTTTTTCAGCTCGTCCATCGACAGCTTGTAGCCCGTGAGGTGCAGCAAGGCGTAGATCAGCATCGAGCCGTGGCCGTTGGACAGCACAAAGCGGTCACGGTCAGCCCACAGTGGGTTGGCGGGGGAATGTTTCAGGTGAGCGGCTGCAGCGGCATCGCCCCCTTGCGGGCCCCACAGCGCCACGGCGATGTCGGCCATGCCCATGGGGGCGCCAGGGTGGCCAGAGTTGGCTTGTTGCACTGCGTCCATGGCCAGCGCTCGGATTGCGTTTGCCATTGTTTGGGTATCGGCCATGGGGTGGTCTTTCGGGGAAGGTATCAGGGTAAACCCATGATTTTACTGGCCTGTCTGACGACACCCTGTCTCGTCTGTTGGCTGAGCCTGTTTGCCGCGTCTGCAGCACGGTGGCAGCGTCTATAGTCTGAGCCCATGCAAGGCCTACACCTCACCGCTGATTTGCACCATTGCCGTTGCGCGCGCGATTGGCTCACCGATGCGCAACAACTGGGTCAGCGCTGCACACAAGCCGTGCGCGACGTGGGTTTGCAGGCGGTGGGCCATTTGTTCCATGCGTTCCCTGCACCCGGGGGGGTGACTGCAACGGTGCTGTTGGCCGAATCGCACCTGTGCGTGCACACTTGGCCCGAGTTGTCGGCGGTGACGCTGGATGTGTACGTCTGCAATTTCGGGGGTGACCGCTCGTCCAAAGCGCAGGCCTTGATGGACGATTTGATCGCCTTGTTTGAGCCCGCGCACTTCGACACCCATTGTTTGCACCGGGGTAACCCTTCACCATGAACACCTTGCCCGCTCAAGCCA
The DNA here is from genome assembly GCA_964531605.1 of uncultured Burkholderiaceae bacterium. Classification (GTDB taxonomy): domain Bacteria; phylum Pseudomonadota; class Gammaproteobacteria; order Burkholderiales; family Burkholderiaceae_C; genus Defluviibacillus. The sequence goes on from CAZHDP010000534.1 coordinate 1,020, forward strand.
TGATCCTTGCCGCTGGTCGGGGCGAGCGCATGCGCCCGTTGACTGACCACACCCCTAAGCCGCTGTTGACCGTGCGCGGCAAACCGCTGATGCAGTGGCCCATGGAGGCCTTGGCCCGAGCGGGGTTCACCCGCATGGTGATCAATACCGCTTGGTTGGGCGATCAAATATCAGATTATTTTGGCCAATACGGCACGTCTGGTATGAAAAGTTTGCTACTGAAACAAGAGCAAATTGGCGATCAAAACCCTGCTGAACCCGCAGTGTCGCTGCGCTATTCGCACGAAGGGCGCGACTTTGGCGCGGCCTTGGAGACGGCAGGTGGCATTGCGCGGGCCTTGCCGCTGCTCGACGCGCACTTTTGGGTGTTGGCAGGTGACGTCTACGCGCCAGATTTCGTGTTTGCTGAAGACGCCATGGCGCGCTTCAAAGCCAGCGGCAAACTCGCCCACCTGTGGTTGGTGCCCAACCCGTCACACAACCCCAAAGGCGATTTCGGTTTGAGTGCGGAAGGCCTGGCGTTGAACCAGGCGCATGACACGTTCACCTTCAGCACCGTGGGCCTGTACCGCCGCGAACTGTTCATGCCTCCGTGGAGTGACATTCCCGCAGGAAACCCCCAAGGTGTGAAAGCCGCGTTGGCCCCCTTGCTGCGCGCGGCCATGGCCCAAGGGCAGGTGTCCGCAGCCCTGTACACCGGTGCGTGGACCGATGTGGGCACACCGGAGCGACTGGCGGCGTTGGGCTGATAATCGAGGGCAACACGTTTTAAAAAGCAGTCGGGAATCACCATGGCCTCAGTCAACAAAGTCATCATCGTCGGCAATTTGGGCAAAGACCCAGAGATTCGCTACATGCCCAGTGGCGATGCAGTGGCCAACATCACCGTGGCCACCACCGACCGTTACAAAGACAAGCAAAGCGGCGAAAACCGCGAAATCACGGAATGGCACCGCATCAGCTTTTTTGGTCGTTTGGCAGAGATTGCGGGCCAGTACCTCAAAAAAGGCTCTCAGGTGTATGTGGAGGGCAGTTTGCGCACGCGCAAATGGACCGATCAAAGCGGTCAAGAGAAGTACAGCACCGAAATCCGTGCCGACAGCATGCAAATGCTGGGCAGCCGCCAAGGCATGGGTGGCCCAGGGCCGTCGGGTCAGTCCAGTGGACCTGATGACGGTTATGACGACGGTTACAGCAGCACGCCGCCTGCCCCAGCAGCACGTCGCCCAGCGCCGCCAGCACGCCCAGCCCCCGCGCCAGCCATGGCCAGACCCGCACCTGGCAAGTCTGCCAGCGGGTTTGATGACATGGATGACGACATTCCGTTTTGA
>CAZHDP010000535.1:0-2343 GCA_964531605.1 uncultured Burkholderiaceae bacterium
GCCGCGTTGACTTCGGCTTCGCCGCCCGAGGCGACTTCGGCCAGCACCTCTTGCGTGGCGGGGTTGACGGTTTCAAAGTAGTCGGTACCAGCGACCGACTTGCCGTTGATGAGGTGATGGATGCGGTTATTGGTCTGCATGAATGGTGTTCTCCAAAGCGCCGATGTGTTCAATTTGGGTGACGATGTGGTCGCCAGGCTGGCAGTCGACCACGCCGTCGGGCGTGCCGGTCAGGATCAGGTCGCCGGGCGACAGCGTCATGAAGCTGCTGAAATACTCGATCAAGAACGGCACGTCAAAAATCATGTCTTGGGTGTTGCCGCTTTGCGTGACCTTGCCGTTGACCGTGGTTTGCAGGACGAGTGCCATCGGGTTGGCTACATCCTTGGCATCGACCAGCCAGGGGCCGATGGGCGTGCAGGTGTCTCGATTTTTCACGCGCAGGTTGGGGCGGTACCAGTTTTCCAGGTAGTCGCGGATCGCGTAGTCATTGGCCACGGTGTAGCCTGCAATGAAGTCGTAGGCATCGTCGCGTTTGACCTTACGTGCGGTCTTTCCCACCACCACGGCCAGTTCACACTCGTAATGCATGTAAGTGACGCCGGCGGGGCGCACGGTGTGCTGCCGGTGACCGATCAATGTGCCTTCACCCTTGATGAACACCAAGGGCTCTTCGGGCGCTTTGAAGGCGAGCTCTTTGGCATGGTCGGCGTAGTTCAAGCCCAGCGCCAGGATGGTGCGAGGGCGGGGTGTGGGCGCGAGCGGAGGCAGCCAGCTGACGGCGTCAAAGGCGACGCGTTGGCCATTGGCCAACAGCAATTGACCATCAGACTCGATGGCGCTCAAGGTTTGGCCTTGGTAAAGGACGCGGGCGGTTTTCATGGGCGTTCCTCCGCCACCAGGGTGTTTGTCAATGTGCCCAGCCCAGGCAGGCCAGGGGCCGATATTTCAATCACATCGCCCACCTTGGCCAAGGGGCGTTTGCCATCGGCGGCAATGTCGCAGCCCAGCGTCAGCACATCGCCTGGGTGCAGGGTCATGAACTCGCGCACGTCGGTGATGAGTTGCGCGGCGGGTCGCAGCAGGGTAGAGAAGTCGAGCTTCTGACGCAGTTCGCCGTTGATGCGCACGTCGAGCACAAGCTTCGCAAGGTCACCGGCTTGCTCGGCGCTGAGGGCATGGGCCCCAATCCCCAAGAAGCCATCCAGGCACTTGAATTTGACCGGGGGGCGGAAAAAGCTGGCGTGAGGGATGCTCAAGTCATTCAGCAGCACGATGCTTGCTACTGAAAGCATAGCTGAGTCTTCAGCATTGGCTTGCCGGAATGGTCCAAAAACCAGTCCAACTGTCGCCCCAACCTCCACGTGAGGCACGCGCGCGGGCACCGGGATGTGGGTGCCGCTGGGGCTCCAGGTGTTGGCGGGCTTCACGTACAACACGGGGGCTTTGGGCGCACCTTTGTAAGGCGCCTCGGGCATCTGTGCGGCCAGCGAATCGAACTCTGCGCGGAAGTTCAGCAACGTGCCGTACACGGTGCCTTGGGGCAAAAACGAGGAGGTCGTGGTCACGATGGGGTCTCCGTGGCGTGGGGCTGCTCCATCGCGATCAACGCGTCGAGCAAGGCATAGAGTTGCATGAGTTGGTCCTTTCCTAGCGTGCCTTCAATGGCCGCGTAATGTGCTTCGATGGCCGAGCTGAGTTCGCCCACCCGTGCCAAGCCTTGTGTGGTGGCCTGCACCACGGTGCGCCGTGCGTCAGCGAGGTCGCGCCTGCGGCTGATGAGCCCGTCGCGTTCCATGCGCGTGAGCACCCCCGTGAGGCTCGGGCCCAGCAATTGCGTGCTGGCGGCGATGCTGCCGGTGTCCATTTCCCCTTGGGCACTGAGCGCACGAAGCACCCGCCACTGCTGATCGGTCAACCCCTGCCCACGCAAGCCAGGGCGAAAGTGGCCCATGACGGCTTCCCGGGCCTGCAACAGCAGGCCGGGTAGGTTGCGGTGGGTGAAGGGCGCTGATATCATTTATTTAACATGTTAAATGATTGCCTCCATCGCAAACCTAGGGAAATCCCTGATGAGCTACTTCACCGTCAACGGAATCGTGATCGGCCCATCGTTGACCAAGTGCACTTGCATGTCTGCTGCAAATTGCCCGGTTTGCACCACGGGGTGGGCGGCGCGGGCTTGTTGGACGAAGTGGTCGTACAGGCGGCGGCCATCCTCTGGCGCGGCAGCACCCGAAAAGCCGGGGCGGTTGCCGCTGCTGGCGTCAGCAGCCAACGTGAACTGGCTCACGATCAGCAAGCCACCGCCCACGTCTTGCACGCTGCGGTTCATCTTGCCCT
>CAZHDP010000536.1:0-2326 GCA_964531605.1 uncultured Burkholderiaceae bacterium
GCCATAAGGGTCGTTGGCATTGCGCCAGCGCGCGAGGTGAAACACCAAGGTTTTCGCCACGTCTTTGATGACGGCAAAACCACCGGCCATGTCGCCATACAAGGTGCAATAGCCCGTGGCCATCTCGCTCTTGTTACCCGTGGTGACCACGATGCTGCCAAACTTGTTGGACATGGCCATCAACAGTGTGCCCCGGATGCGGGCCTGGATGTTTTCTTCGGTGGTGTCTTCGGTGCGGCCCATAAAGTGCGGAGCCAGCGAGGCTTTGAACGCTTCGAACTCGGGCACGATGGACACTTCGTCATACTGCACCCCCAAGCGCGCAGCCATGTCTCGTGCGTCGATCCAAGAAATGTCAGCGGTATAGGGCGACGGCATCATCACCGTGCGAACGCGCTCTTTGCCCAACGCGTCGACCGCGATGGCCAGCACCAGCGCCGAATCAATGCCGCCAGACAAGCCGAGCAACACGCCGGGAAAGCGGTTTTTGTTGACGTAGTCGCGCAAGCCCAGCACCAGGGCATCCCACAGGTCAGCGTCGTCGGTCCGGGCCGGAGCCAACGGGCCTGTCAGCGTCAACGCTGCGCCCTCGTGCCGTTGCACCGTCACAGGAAAGAGGTCTTCCACAAAACTGGGCGCTCGACCCGTGAGCTGGCCATCCGCATTGAGACAAAACGATGCGCCATCAAACACCACTTCATCTTGCCCACCCACCAAATGGGCATACACCAGCGGCAAGGCCACAGCGCGAGCGCGGTCGGCCATGCGTTCGATGCGTTCGCCCCCTTTGCCTTTGTGGAACGGAGACGCGTTGATCACCGCGAGCACCTCAGCCCCGGCAGCCTTGGCCAATTCGGCGGGCTCGTCAAACCAGGCGTCTTCACAAATCAACAGGCCCACACGCACGCCTGCCACGGTGAACACGCACACACCCTGCCCTGGCGTGAAATAGCGGCGCTCGTCAAACACCTGGTAATTGGGCAGCTCGCGCTTGGCGTAGGTGGCGATGACGGCCCCCCCCGAAATCACGCTGGCCGTGTTGTGGCGTCGCTGCACCGAAACGCTTTTGGTGCGGTCATCGTGCCCGCTGGGGTGGCCAACAACGACCACCATGTCGGGCAGATCAGCCAAGGCCTGCGCGACACCGCGTACCGCGTCATCACATGCGGCAATGAACGAGGGGCGCAGGAACAAATCTTCTGCAGCGTAGCCACAAATGGCCAGCTCGGGCGTGAGCAGCAAGCGTGCGCCTTGGGCATGGGCGTCCCGCGCGGCCGCGATGATTTTGTCGGCATTGCCAGCCATGTCCCCAACCAGAAAATTCAGTTGAGCCGTACAGATCTTGAGTGTCATGGAAGGGCGTGAATGAAGGGACGTTGGAAGCATGTGCAGAGGATGCCCGGATTATGTCATCCAGCCCTGCTTGCCTATGGCTTTGCCCGTGGCCTTACCCGTAACCAAGAGGTGGCTCGCATACACTGCACACCAGCCTTGGATGCCATTCCAAACCCACCCCACCGCTTCAAGACCTTCGCCACAGACCTCGACCGTGCCTGACACCAACGCTGCCTACGTCTTACGGGTGCTGGATGCCCCTTTTGACCCCACACAAACTGCATTTGCACAAGCATGGGATGCGTTGTTGGCCCGCTGCAGCACGCCGAACCCTTTCATGCGCCATGCCTACCAAGCAGCCATGTTCCGCAGTGGCAGCGCCACCCCCAAAACAGGTTGGACACCGGTTGCGCTGACGCTGTGGCAATCGGGCCCTGAGAGTGAGGCCATGCAGGCGGCCTGCCTGCTGTGGATCAAAACACATTCCTACGGGGAATACGTGTTTGACTGGGCGTGGGCCAATGCCTACGAGCAACACCGCCTGCCCTACTACCCCAAAGCCGTGGTGGCCGTGCCCTTCACCCCGGTGCCGGGTCCGCGTTTGCTGGCGGTGGATGCGCCGTCCAGGCACGCCTTGGCCCAGGCTGCCGTGCAGTGGTGCGAGGCCCAGGGCTTGTCATCGTTGCACGTGCTGTTTTCGGAAGACCCAGACACAGCGGCCTGCGCCCAGGCTTCGCTGATGTTGCGCCACACCGTGCAGTTCCATTGGACCCAGCCCAAAGCACAACGCCATGCCGATTTCGATGGTTTTTTGGCCAGCCTGAACCAGGACAAACGAAAAAAAATCCGACAAGAACGCCGCAAAGTGGCCGAAGCCGGGGTGAGCTTTCGCCACAGCCGGGGCAGTGACATCAGTGCTGGTGACTGGGACTTTTTTTTCCAGTGCTACGAGAGGACCTACCTGGAACACTGCAATGCCCCCTACCTGAGC
>CAZHDP010000537.1:0-2315 GCA_964531605.1 uncultured Burkholderiaceae bacterium
CTCACGCATTGCGGTGCAGGTCGAAAAATCCGTTGAAGCGATGATGCTGTACTTGGCCACCTTGCGCGCAGGCTTTGTGTTTTTGCCGCTCAACACCGCCTACCAAAGTGCCGAGATCGAGTACTTCATCGGTAACGCCGAACCTGCCGTGGTGGTGTGCAGCCCGAAGAATTTTGGCTGGGTCAGCAAGATCGCCTTCAAGGCCGGTACGCAACATGTGTTCACCCTGGGTGACGACCGCACCGGCAGCCTGCTGGACCGTGCGCTGCTTCACAGCGAAGAACACCAAATTGTGCAAAGCAAGGCTGATGACTTGGCCGCCATTTTGTACACCAGCGGCACCACGGGTCGTTCTAAAGGCGCTATGCTGACCCACGGCAACATGCTTTCTAACGCCCTGGTGCTCAAGGACTATTGGGGCTGGAAGAAAGGCGATGTGCTCATCCATGCGCTGCCCATCTTCCACGTGCATGGCCTGTTTGTGGCCATCCACGGGGCCTTGATCAACGGTAGCAAGATGATCTGGATGGCCAAGTTTGACCCCAAGCTGGCTGTGCAAAAAATGCCCGAGGCCACCGTTTTCATGGGTGTTCCCACCTTGTACGTGCGCATGCTGGCCGAACCAGGTTTGACCAAAGAAGCCGTGCGCAACATGCGCTTGTTTGTGGCCGGCTCAGCACCGTTGCTGCTGGAAACTTTCAACGAATGGCGCGAGCGCACTGGCCACACCATTTTGGAGCGCTACGGCATGAGCGAAACCGCCATGCTCACGTCCAATCCTTATGCGGCTGACAAACGCTACGGCGGGCAATCCGAGCGGCGTGGCGGCACCGTGGGCTTTCCCTTGCCTGGCGTCAGCTTGCGTGTGCAAGACGACAACGGAAAAAGTCTGCCCGTCAACGAAATCGGTGGCATCCAGGTCAAAGGCCCCAACGTGTTCAAAGGCTACTGGCGCATGCCCGAGAAGACCGCCGAAGAGTTCACCGCAGACGGCTACTTCAAAACTGGCGACGTGGGCAAAACAGACGAGCGTGGCTACGTGACCATCGTGGGCCGCTCCAAAGACCTGATCATCAGCGGTGGCTACAACGTCTACCCGGCAGAGATCGAAGGCTACATCAACGACATGGCCGGCGTGGCCGAAAGCGCCTTGATTGGCGTGCCTCACCCCGACTTTGGTGAAGTGGGCGTGGCTGTTGTCATCGCGAAACCCGGAGCGGTGTTGGACGCCGATCAAATCGTCGCGGCACTGAAATCCCAACTGGCCAATTTCAAGATTCCGAAGCGATGTTTCGTGGTGCCCGAATTGCCCCGCAACACGATGGGCAAGGTGCAGAAAAATTTATTGCGTGACCAACACAAGGATTTGTTCAAAAAGGCGTGACAGGATGACTCGGCTTGTGCGTGTGTGAGGGGGGAATATATGAGACAGGTTTCATGGACAAACAGATGACTCATTTGGTACACCATGCTGTGCGCAAGTACCGAGCCTGCGTGCGGCTTTGTGGTGATGCGAAGACGGGCGTTTCGAGCCCACTCTCCAGCTTATTTCGTCGTCTACACTGGGATTGCCAGAATAGGCGCTCGGCTACATTACGTTAGCTGACTCAATGGCGAAAAATGACCACGAACTCGTTCAAAATATGACGAGAGTTCAAATCTCCGAGAAGCAAGTAATTGTTGAGGTCGCTGTAATTGACTGGCCGCATCCGCATGAACCACGCATTTCTTGGGTTCTAGCATCAACACTACCTTTGTCGAGCACATCGACTAGTATCGATGCAGCGCGTAGTAAGCTAATGAATAATCGCAATTTCTTTGCTTTGTGCGAGGAGTGTGGTGAGCGCAAATCCAAAGGACATATGTTCTCTGGCAAAATCTGTATGAGCTGCGCGGAGCGAAATCATGGTGTCGTTTATTAAATGCCGCCTAACAACTCAATCCAGCGCACGCGCGTTGCACGCCGCTGAATTCGTTAGCTTATAAAGCCAATGTCCATCGCATTCCGCCATTCAGCCGGTTTCGGTAAGCGTATCGAGTATTGGATCGTTGGCCTTATGCTCAAACAAGGGTTGGATGTGTATCTACCGCTCGTAGACGACGACGCCATTGATGCAGTGGTCAAGCGCCCAGATGGCAGCTTTGTCCAAATACAAATCAAGGCGAGATCTAGCACGGTCAAGATGGGCGATTGCGGCCTATTCGCTGCACTCACACACGAGCTACGTGACAACTATTGGTTCGTGTTTTATTCAGAGCGGCTCGACACCATCTGGATCCTGTCTTCTCAAGAGTTCCTGGACGAGTCCGTACGG
>CAZHDP010000538.1:0-2311 GCA_964531605.1 uncultured Burkholderiaceae bacterium
CAATCGAGGATTGGCGGTCAGCAAATGGTTGTTGGACAACGCTGTGGCATCGAATTTGGCAAAGTCTTCGCTGGACTTGCTTTCGACATAGCAGACAAACTGTCCACTGGAAAAAGACAAGGCTTGGTAGGCATCATTGCGGATGTTGTTACCCCACACCACACACAAATCGGCGACATTGAGCTGGTCATTCCAGGCTTTGTGGATGTAGTCCCACCAGGCTTCGGAGTCATGCCGACTGACCACCAAGCCATGCAATTCGTAGCTGTAGAGCGGATTGATGTCGTAGGTGACATCACCCACTTTGGCTTGGAACGGCGCTTGACGGGTCGCTGACTGCACCGGCTCCTGCAGCAAGGCCTGCTGCACGCGGCCTGCGAGAGGCAATTCGTCCTTTTTCCAAACAGACACCCCCAGCAACACAAGGCCACCACAGAGTAACAGTTGACTGAGGCGTTGAAGCATGGGCGGGTTCACAGACGAGTGTCACGATTATGGCAAGACAGGGCTTTACACTGCCCCCTCAACTGGAGAACCCTGTGAGCGACATCACCACACTCACCGCCCTGCGCGCACTCTACAACCCAGCCCGTGAGCGGGCTGTGCAGAAAGAAATGCGTCAACTGGACACCCACGCGATCCGCTTCGTTGGCCTGTCACCGCTGCTGGTGGTGTCGAGTGCCAACCACCACGGCGCGATGGACGCTTCGCCCAGAGGGGGAACGCCTGGCTTTGTGAAGGTGCCTGATGCCCGCACGCTGCTGATCCCCGATTCGCCGGGCAACAACCGGCTCGACACTTTGGAAAACATCGTCCAGACGGGACAGGTCGGTTTGTTGTTCATGGTGCCAGGCATGGACGAAACGCTGCGCGTCAATGGCCCAGCGGTGCTTTCAACAAACGACGCAGACATTGCGCTGTGCGCGGACGACAAACGGCAACCCAAAGTGGTCATTCGGGTGACAGTGGCCGCTTGCTACTTGCACTGCGCCAAAGCGATGATGCGCTCGGCGCTGTGGGATGCCTCACGCCACGTGGACCACAACACCCTGCCGACCATGGGTGAAATGCTGCGAGACCAAATTGGCGGCAACACCCCATTGGAATCGCAGGCGGACATGTTGGCCCGTTATGCCAAAGACTTGTGACGCGCTTGGCGAGCATTGCCTGACTGACGCCTCATTTTTTGACCCCTCATTTTTTGTTCACAACTGTTGACCACCATGACCACTGCACGTTCCATCCAACTCACTGAATTTGGCGCTCCTGAGGTGATGCGTCTCGTCAACATCGACCTGCCAGCCCCGGCGGCCGGTGAAGTGCAGCTGCGCCAAACGGCCATCGGCTTCAACTACATCGACGTGTACCAACGCTCAGGCAAATACGCGCTGCCCACGCCGACTGGCTTGGGCCATGAGGCGGCGGGCGTGGTGGAAGTTTTGGGAGAAGGCGTCACAGATTTGAAGATCGGCGATCACGTGGTTTACATGAATGCAGGGGTGGGCGCGTATGCTGACCGCCGCAATGTGCCAGCGGCCAAGTTGGTGAAGATCCCTGCGGGCATCAGCGATGAAGATGCTGCGGCCATCTTCTTCAAGGCCATGACGGCACAGTACTTGGTCAAAAAGACCCACCCCGTGCAAGCCGGTGATGTGGTGCTGATCCACGCGGCAGCGGGTGGCGTGGGGCTGATTTTGTCCGGCTGGGCCAAAGCCCTGGGCGCCAGGGTGATCGGTACCGCCGGCTCTGCCGCCAAATGCGAAGCAGCACGTGCAGCGGGATGCGATGTCTGCATCGACTACACCCAAGCCGATTGGGTGGAACGAGTGATCGCTGCGACTGGCGGGCGCAAAGCGCGCGTGGTGTACGACTCGGTGGCGCAGCACACCTTCATGGGGTCGCTGGACTGCACGGCACCGTTTGGCATGGTCGTGCTGTACGGGGCAGCATCGGGGCCCGCCCCCGCCATAGAGCCTGAACTTCTGAACAAAAAGGGTTGCCTGTTTTTGACGCGCCCATCGGTGTTCCCACACAACGCAGACCCCGCGACCTTCCGCGCCAACGCAGCAGACGTGTTCGCAGCCATGGCCAGTGGCGCAGTCAAGGCGACCATCGGGGCGCGGTTCAGCCTCGACCAACTGCCGCAAGCCCACCGCGCTGCAGAAGCACGGGCCACCACGGGAGCCATCGTCATCGTGCCCTGACCGGAGGGCGCGGAGGGCGCGTCACCAGTTATCAGAAGTGGTTTAGAGGTCACGCCCTAGGCAAAGTGGCGATTTTAGGTCGCATACCCTAGGGTTTACCCTGAAAC
>CAZHDP010000539.1:0-2308 GCA_964531605.1 uncultured Burkholderiaceae bacterium
CGCAATGCCCGATTTCTGGACGAGGTGGGTGTACTGGCGCAGGACCGACACTTCTCTTTCCCTTTGGGTGCTTTTCACCTGGCGTCCAAGCAGTTGGCCTCTCAGACCTTTGTGAGCTCTCGCATCACGGGCGGTGGCATGCAGGTGGGTTCGACCGATCTGAACGCCTTGCCTTCAGAGCGCCTCTACCAGGCAACGATCACACCGCAACGCATCGCCGAGTTGGTGGAGCGTGTGGCTGAGCGCAAAGGCTGGTTGATTTTTTACACCCATGATGTGGAATCCGAACCCAGCCCCTGGGGATGCACCCCTGAGTTGTTGGACTTCGCTGTGCGTACCGCTCTCCAGGCCGGTTGCAAGGTGCTGCCTGTGAACCAGGCGCTCAGCCATTGGCAGCAGCAGGGCTCAGGCGTTTGAGCCAAAACGCCGTCGCCATTTGACCGATGGCACCTCAACACAGTGGTACGACGCCACCGAAGCGCTCAAGGTCAACAGCCAGTACAGCCCTTGCCATTGCAACGTGAAGTGGTTGTGGCCCACCACCAGGTACACGATCACCAGCGCAAACCAGTGGTACAGGTACATGGCGTAACTCAGCTTGCCCACGTACACCAGCACCGCGTTTGACAACAGTTTTCGGACCACGCCCAGCCGCTCAGAAAACACCATCGCACCGCATACCAGATACAGGCTCACACCTTGCAGGGAGTAGCGCAACACCTGCCTGAAGTACTCGTCACGCACCAGCAGCGAAGCCAGCAAGGCCATCAACCCTGCGAAAAACAGCACCACGCCACGCGTTCCACGGAAAGCAGAGCCGCCCATCAAGGCCAGTAAACAGCCGTAGGCGATAGAGTCCATGCGCGCGTCCGTTGCACGGTAGGTGTACTCGCTTGAAAACACCTCGCCAAAGTTGGCTGTAACCCACATGCGCACCCCAACGGGTACCAGCAGCAGCACACCAACCAACACCAGCAGACTGCGTTTGCTGCGCAAGAACATCAACATGGGCGTGAACACCAGATAGAAGTGTTCTTCTACCGCCAGGCTCCAGTAAATGTCGAATGGCGAATACTCCCCGTTCACCATCGTGTAGTGCGGAAACAGCTTGTAGTAATTGGAGAAGTAAAACAAGATCGACGCTGGCTCAGCCCAACGGATCGCACCATTGACCAGAAAAATCAGCGCCAAAGCCAGGGCCACATGCACGACCACAGGTGGTGTCAAACGCCAAAAGCGCCGCAGGTAAAAGCTGTACAGGTCAATTTGCCCGGTGCGCTCGCGTTCACTCACCAACAGCGATGTGATCAGGTAGCCGCTGATGAAGAAAAACACCGTCACGCCCAACCCACCGGGAACGAGCTTGCCCAGGCCCGCATGCGAGATGGCCACCAACAGGATCGAAATGCCACGCAGACCGTCAAGGTGGGGTTGATAAGAAAAATGGCTCACGAGGTTTTGGGAAAAATGAAGGGGACTGCGGCTGCGCTCTGGCTGTCGGTCAAATTGTAGGCTGCTGCTTCGCTGCCAGCCCGTGGGCGCAGGCATAGGCGCTCGACCAAGCCCACTGGAAGTTGTATCCGCCCAGCCACCCCGTCACGTCGACCACCTCTCCAATGAAATACAGGCCTGGCTGCTTGGATTCCATGGTTTGAGACGACAAATCCCTGGTGTTCACCCCGCCCAGGGTGACCTCTGCCTTGCGGTATCCCTCGGTTCCTGTGGGTTTGACTGACCACTGGCTCAGCGACTCGGCCAGCGCGTTCAGCGCTTTGTCTGACGCTTCACTGATCGGCCGTTGCCATTCGGTGCGTTGTTCGGTCCAGGTTTCTGCCAGCCGGGCGGGCAACAAGGCGGCCAACTCGTTGCTGATTTTCCGTTTCGAGTGCAATTTCGCCCGCGCCAGCGCCGCTTGCAAAGGCACCTCGGGCAACAGTTTCAGCCGCAGGGCCTCGCCCTCGGTCCAGTAGCTCGAAATTTGCAGCACACCTGGGCCACTCAAGCCGCGGTGCGTGAACAACAGGTCTTCGTGGAAGCTGCCTTTGGACTTTTTCGCACCAGTTTCAATCTGCACCGGCAGTGACAAACCCGCCAGCGCCGCAAACGGTGCCCAGTCACGCTCGTCAAACGTCAACGGCACCAGCCCTGGTTGGGTCGCGACCATGCGCACGCCAAACTGCTGCGCAATCCGATAGCCCAGATCCGTGGCACCGATTTTGGGAATCGACAGGCCACCCGTGGCCACCACCACCGCGTTGCTCACGATGCGTCCCTTGCTGCTCTCAATGTGATAGCGCGAAACGCCGTC
>CAZHDP010000540.1:0-928 GCA_964531605.1 uncultured Burkholderiaceae bacterium
TACTAATTTTTTGAAGTCGGTAGGTTCACCGAACATTTTTTTGAGAAATGAAAAACATCTTTTCATTATATTCTTTTGCTTTTGCTATATCATTGGTTACGATATAAACCTTAATCAAACCTAAATATACATTCTCAATAATATTCGATTCGGCGTTGTTTTTTAGACAAATTTCTTCAGCTTCTTTCAAACATTTTAACGCTTCATCGTAACGTTTTAAACTTATTAAAGGTGTTGCTTTGTTATGCTTACCAATTGCTAAACCTAGTAAATCATTTATTTTTATTTTAATGGCAATACCTTTATCATAGTTGGCTATTGCTTCTAAATACTTGCCTTGTTTTTGAATTATTTTTGCCAAATTTATATACGAAACTGACAAACCATATTCATCATTAATTTGCTTTCTTATTTCTAATGATTTCTCAATGTATTGTCTTGCTTTTTCATTTTCATCAATGTCATCATATATAAGTCCGATATTGCTTAATACGTTGGCTTGGTATTCTTTATTTCCAGTTTTTTCAAATATTACAAGAGCTTTGTTATAAATCAAAATGGCCTTGTAATAATCACTTTTGTTCCAATATAACAATCCGATATTATTCAAAGCAGAACCTTCCACCGTTATTGCTTTACTTAATCTTGCATATTTAATAGCTTGATTATAGCAATAGTTGGCACTGTCTAGTTTTCCTAAAAAATCATAATAAACTCCTTTGGTGTTATACCCTTTGGCATAAGCAAAATTGGAATGTTTTTGTTGGGCTATTTTAAAAATTTCGTTGTAATATCTTTTAGATTTATTCAGGTCGGAATAAACTTCAATGAAGAAAAGTTTGTTGTAAGCATCAATTCTCAAGGAATCATTTTTGCTTGAATGCGTTACCTGCAATAGACTATCAATTGCTTTTTTATCTTGCGCATT
>CAZHDP010000540.1:938-2300 GCA_964531605.1 uncultured Burkholderiaceae bacterium
AACAAACCGAAAAGAAAAAGAAAAACAATTGATTTTTTAATCATGTGGTATTGAATTATCTGCACTAAAGTTAGTTATTTTTTTTATTAGATATAATTTCTAAAAACACTTTTTGCAACTCAACAACCTCATCGCCAATATTTTTCATGTCTTTAGAATAATTAGCATTATATTCTGTTGCAATAGTCACTTTATCTTTAAGCAGCATTTGTTTTTGATGTAATGAAGAAATAATACCTTGAAGTTGCTCCATATTGCTATAGTGTTGTTGCTTTATTTTTGAATTTTGAAAACCCAAAAAAGCAACAATCATCAATAAAATTACGATTACAAACAAGAGAATATAAACCATAAAAAAGTCATTAAACCAATTACAAAATTGACTCAATGACTTTGATTACGCAATACGTATAAATGCGTATTTAGTTAGCTATTTTTTGTTGAAGTTCCGTATTATTTTCAACCACTTGACCATCATATTGTAACTTCCAACCCATGTAATTGGTTACTATCAATATTTTTGACAATTCACTGATTAGCCTGTTTTTAGCATTCGATTTTAGCGTAGAACTTTCTATTTTCTTGGCTAAGTTTGCTTTGGCAATTTTGTTGATTTTATTATAATCTTCGCCTGTGAATTCGTTAAAAGTACTTTGATCAACATTGTAGTATTTAATATCGGGACTTATTTTAATTTCTTCCTTTGGAATGGCGGTTATCGTTACCGTTTTATTTTCGGCATCGATATCATATTTTACTTTGCTTAAATCAAAACCAACGGTTACATCGGCATTGATTACTACTAAGGCTTTTTTGTCAAACGAAATTAAATCTCCTAAGTATTTATTTTGGTCTTTATAAGTCATCACTTGCGAGAAATGCCCTTCTGTGACTACCAATTTACCAACGTTTTTTATTTGTTCTTGAATTAGAGCCGTATCATATTCAATTGAAGAGGAATCTTTGGAAGAAGTAAAATACTTATATCCAAAAAATAAAACTAAGGCAACAAGTATGAGTATTCCCCATTTTCTAAATTCGGCTAAAGCTCCAAAAAAACCAACTTTTGAAGTAGTTTGTTGTGTCATAAATCTGCTATTTGACAACGAAGATAAAAAATTAAGTTTTTATAATTACTTCAAATTCATTAAAACGGATTTTGGCAACGAAATCGAACGAATTTGCATCACATCATCAACCGAAGTAGCATAATAAAACAACTCATTTTTCTCATCATAAAACGCTTGTCCGTCGAAGTTAGCGGTGTTGATTTTACTTCCTAAGTTTATTGGTTCACTCCAATTTTTCCAGGTATCGTCTAGTCTATAAGAAACAAAAATATCGTGGTTCCCATAACCACTA
>CAZHDP010000541.1:0-2299 GCA_964531605.1 uncultured Burkholderiaceae bacterium
CCCGCTGCAAGATGCGGCGGATCAGCTCGCGGCCGGGTTCGATCACCTCTTGTTCGTAGAAGGCCGCCAGTTCAGGGAAGTTATGGGCTTCGCACATCATCAGCTTGGTGATGCCAGAGGCCTTGGTTTCCCCAATGTTGGACCACCACGAACGCATGCCGTGGCTCAGCAACTCTGCCGTGCTGCCCTCAAACGACGCCAACTCGGCGCTCCATTCACGGTAGCGCCCACCGATGCTTTCGCGAACAACGGCCTTGAAGAGGTCTTCTTTGCTCTTGTAGTAGAGGAACAGGGTGCCCTTAGAAACGCCTGCACGTGCGGCGACCTCTTCGGCTCGCGTGGCTGCAAAGCCCTTTTCAACAAACAAATCCAAGGCAGCGGCAAGCAACTCCCCCGGGCGCTCCTCCTTGCGGCGAGCCCGTTTGGCGCAAACTTCGGCAACTTTTTGTTTGAGCAGGTGCATAAATTACTGACTGACTGGTTAGTAATGTACTCCTGAGCCCTTGACTCGTCAAGCCTGCCGACAGCCTACCTTGTGCCGCAGCATCCATGGCAGTGGGGCACAGGCTGGGTGTCGCGTCACTCCACTTTGGCGCCCGACACCTGCACGGCCGTTTTCCAGCGTATCAATTCAGCGTCAATGTGAGCGCCAAAAGCCTCTGGGCTGGTCGGGTTAGCGTCGTAGCCATATTCGGCCAACTGTGCATTGACTTTCGGGTCTTTGGCGGCGTTGGTGAAGGCTTGGTTGAGTTTGCGGATCACGTCTGGGGGCGTTCCTGCCGGAGCAAGGATGCCATACCAGCCATTCACCACAAAACCGGGTACCCCGGCCTCGGTCACGGTGGGGGTGCCGGGCAGCAGCGGTGATCGCTTGTCCCCCGTCACGGCAATCGCCTTGAGTTTGCCCGCCTTCACTTGCGGCAACGAAGTCGAGATGCTGTCGAACATGAACGACACCTCGTTCGCCAGCATCGCTACCACCGCAGGGCTGCTGCCTTTGTAGGGGATGTGCTGCATCTTTGTGCCGGTGGTTTGCTTGAACATTTCCACCGCCAGGTGGCTGGTGTTGCCATTGCCTGCAGAGGCATAGCTCAATTTGTCGGGGTTGGCTCTGGCGTAACTGATCAGTTCCGGAATGGTGTTGAATGGGGCCGCCAAGGGGGCTGCGACGAGCAGGGGCAGGGTCGCGACCATCGACACGGGGGCAAACGCCTTGCGCGTGTCATAGGGCAAATTGGGGTAAAGGCTGGCGTTGATCGCGTGGGCGGCCAACACCATCAAAATGGTGTGCCCATCGGGCTTGGCGCGTGCGGCCAGTCCAGTGGCGACGGTACCGCCTGCACCAGCTTTGTAGTCCAGCACCACGGTTTGGCCCAATTCCTTTTGCAGCAAAGGCAACAACGGGCGCGCGAGCATGTCTGCACTGCCACCGGGAGGGTAGGGGATCAGCAGGGTGACCGGTTGACTGGGGAAGCTTTGGGCGTGAGACAAGGCAGCGCCAAGCGCCAGGGTGCCGATGCAGGTGATGCGGCACAAGGTGGACAACGCGAAGCGACGGGTCATGGCAGAGATCTCCAGCGAGGTTGTAGAACAGACGACAGCAGAATACCGTGTGCCGGTGTCTGTGCGTATCGCCAAGGTGCCAGAGCGGGGCAGACCCACACCAAATGGCCTTTTGACGCTGGTACGATGAAGGCGGATGACGCGCGGTGCGCATCCCACAACGGAGACAACAACATGCCCCAGCCCGGTCTGATGATGGACCTGCCCTTGCTGCTGTCCAGCGTGATAGAGCACGCTGCTAACCAGTTTGGCGACACTGAAATCGTATCCCGCGAGACCCACGGTCCACTGTTTCGCTACACCTACGCGCAATGCGCCAGCCGCTCACGCCAATTGGCCAAAGCCTTGGCGGCCTTGGGGCTCAAACCTGGGGATGCGGTCGGCACGATTGCGTGGAACAACCACCGCCACATGGAGGCCTATTACGGTGTGTCAGGCAGTGGCATGGTCATGCACACCTGCAATCCCCGGCTGCACCCACAGCAGTTGATTTACGTGATCAACCATGCCGAAGACAAGGCGGTGATGTTCGATGCAACGTTTGCGCCACTCGTCAAAGCCATTGCGCCCCATTGCCCTCAGGTGCAGGCCTGGATCTGTTTGTCTGATGCCGCCAATACACCCATGGCAAACAGGGTCGCTCAGGTGTTGGTGTACGACGAGTTGCTGGCTGCGCAAACGGACGTGTTTGACTGGCCCCAGTTCGATGAGCGCACCGCCGCCGCGCTGTGCTACA
>CAZHDP010000542.1:0-1683 GCA_964531605.1 uncultured Burkholderiaceae bacterium
CAACAGCTTCAACAACACCCGTTTTGCCGACGCCAGCGAAGTGCAAACACGCTTGCGTGCCGACCTCAGCGCCGCCGCTTGGAGCGGCGGGGTAGTGATGTCGTCTGTTGGCGTGAAGCTGTTGTTGCCCGAGCTGTTTGACCAAGAGCCTGTGCATGAGCTCGATGGCTTGAGTTTGGACCGTTTGGACATCGAATGCACGCACTACCAACCGGCCCCTGAACTGCTGCAGGCCCGGCACGACGAACAACCCGTGTCAGAAACCCTGGTCAGCAACCTGCTCAAAAGCAATTGCCTGGTCACGGGGCAGCCTGACTGGGGCAGCGTGCAAATCAGTTACAGCGGCCCCCAAATTGACCAAGGGGGCCTGCTGCAATACATCGTGAGCTTTCGCAACCACAACGAGTTCCATGAGCAGTGCGTGGAGCGCATCTTCATGGACATCTGGACACGCTGCAAGCCCACGCAGCTGACGGTGTATGCCCGCTACACGCGCCGTGGTGGCTTGGACATCAACCCCTTGCGCACCAGTCACCCGATGACTTTGCCGGTCAACGTGCGCATGGCGCGGCAGTAGGCCGTGCCCCGCTTGCGGGCAAGCTATACTGCCGCGGAAAAAAAGCTGCCGCGGAAAAAAAGCTGCCGCGGAAAAAAAGTGTTGACTGATCGGAATAATACCCCGTAAACATCGTCACTCGGTGTTCATTTTTCAGGAGGGCCTCATGCTTCAACGTTCATTTGAACCGCATGGCGAATTGCCAAGCGCGCGTCGCTTTGGTGTGTTGATGGCCGCTGTGTTTGCCTTGCTGTCGTGTTACAGCGTTTGGCAGCACGTGCCTGCGCTATGGGCGGTGTGTTTTGCGGCCGTGGCGTTGGTATTCGCGTTGCTGGCGTGGCAACGTCCGCAAACATTAAACCTGCTGAACCGTGCGTGGTTTGCGTTGGGATTGTTGCTCGGGCGCGTGGTCAGTCCTCTGGTGCTGGGGGCGATGTTTTTCCTGCTGATCACACCCGTGGCTTTGATTGCGCGCAGTCTGGGGCGTGACGAGTTGAAACTTCGTCCTCGGCAAGTGGCTTCCTATTGGGTAAACCGCGAAGCCACGGAACCACCCAACGAATCTTTTAAACATCAGTTTTGAGGAGTGAGACGTGGCGTTCTTGAAAGAACTTTGGGCGTTTTTGCGAGTGCGGAAAAAACTGTGGTTACTGCCGCTGATCATCGTCATGGTTGCCATGGGCAGCTTGCTGATCTTTGCACAAGGCTCGGTACTTGCCCCGTTCATCTATACCTTGTTTTGAACGATGAACATCATTGGTGTCTCAGCTTACTATCACGACTCTGCGGCTTGCTTGGTTGTTGACGGCGACATTGTTGCAGCAGCCCAAGAGGAGCGCTTCACCCGCAAAAAGCACGACCAAAACTTCCCGGTGCATGCCGTGGCGTACTGCCTAGAGGCGGCTGGCTTGCGTCCAACCGATATCGATCAGGTGGTGTTTTACGACAAGCCGTTCTTGAAATTCGAGCGTTTGTTTGAAACTTATCTGGCTTACGCACCGGTCGGTTTTGGTTCTTTTGCCAAGGCCTTGCCTGTTTGGCTCAAAGACAAATTGTTTCAAAAACGGGTGATCACCGATCAACTCACGGCGATTTGGGGCAGTGATGTTGACTGGTCCACACGGCTC
>CAZHDP010000542.1:1693-2287 GCA_964531605.1 uncultured Burkholderiaceae bacterium
GCCATGCGGCGAGTGCGTTTTACCCATCCCCTTTTGAAGAGGCTGCGGTGTTGACCATGGACGGCGTGGGGGAATGGACCACGACTTCCTTGGCCATAGGCAAGGGGCGAGACCTGAAGGTGGTCAAAGAAATTCATTTCCCCCATTCGCTGGGACTTTTGTACTCGGCCATCACTTATTACACTGGTTTTAAAGTGAATTCCGGTGAATACAAAGTCATGGGACTCGCCCCCTATGGCGTACCACGTTATGCCGACCTGATCAAACAGCATTTGATTGACGTCAAGGACGATGGCTCGTTTGCGCTGGACATGCGCTATTTCAACTACTGCACGGGTTTGACGATGACGAACGGCAAGTTCGATCAGTTGTTCGGTGGTCCTCCGCGCAAGGCAGAATCTGCGCTCACGCAAAAAGAAATGGACTTGGCAGCTTCCATCCAGGTTGTGACCGAAGAAGTCGTGATCAAGTTGGCCAAAGGCATTGCCCAATCCACAGGTCAAAAAAACCTCTGTTTGGCCGGCGGTGTTGCACTCAACTGTGTGGCCAACGGCAAGCTGTTGCGTGAGGGGGTGTTTGATGGGTTGTGGATTC
>CAZHDP010000543.1:0-2279 GCA_964531605.1 uncultured Burkholderiaceae bacterium
CCTTGCTGCGCTTGGGTGTGGTGCCGGTGATCAACGAAAACGACACCGTCGTCAACGATGAAATCAAATTCGGTGACAACGACACCTTAGGCGCTCTGGTGGCCAACTTGGTGGAAGCCGATGCCCTGGTGATCTTGACCGATCAAAAGGGTTTGTACACCGCTGACCCACGCAAAGACCCCGCTGCCGTGTTCGTTCACGAGGCCAAGGCGGGCGATCCTGCCTTGGAAATCATGGCTGGCGGAGCCGGGTCGAGCATCGGCCGAGGCGGCATGATCACCAAAATCCTGGCAGCCAAACGGGCTGCCGGGTCGGGGGCATCCACGGTGATCGCGTGGGGTCGTGAACCTGATGCCCTGCTGCGTCTGGCCCAAGGTCATGCCATTGGCACGTTGCTCGTCGCACAGACCCGCAAAACCCAGGCACGCAAACAATGGATCGCCGATCACCTGCAATTGCGCGGTGCCGTGGTGGTTGACCCTGGCGCGGTGGCGAAACTCCGTGAAGACGGCAAGAGCCTGCTGCCCATCGGCATGACCGGTGTTGAAGGGGATTTCTCCCGGGGGGATGTCATTGCCATCCGTGATGGCGCAGGGGCAGAAGTCGCGCGCGGGCTGGCCAACTACGCCAGTGCCGAAGCACGGTTGATTTGCCGCAAGCCCTCAACCGAATTCGAGCGACTGCTGGGCTATGTGGCTGAACCGGAGATGGTTCACCGAGACAACCTCGTCCTGAGTTGACCCAGGACGGTGCCCGCACTGCGCCTTGATGGCTCAGAGGGTGCGCACTTTGGGCCCGGTAGCCTCTTGCTCAAGCTGACCCATGCTGGTTTGAGGATCGGGCTCGAACGTAGCGCCCGGCGGCAACTCATACACGCCACTGGCGTGCATGTCCATGCCCTGCTGGCCATGACCGAAAGCCACCTCTTGGTCGTGCGAACGCAGGCCATTGCGCAGATAGCGGTTGCGGTGCTCCGATTGCCGCGGCAGGTAGCGTGACAGCTCAGTCAGCGCCATCTCGTAGACACCCCGTTTGAACTCGACCACCACATCCAAAGGGACCCAATAGTCGTTCCAGCGCCAAGCATCAAACTCGGGATGGCTGGTGGCGCGCAGATTCAAATCCCAGTCGTGTCCCACCAATTGGAGTAAATACCAAATTTGTTTTTGGCCTTTGTAATGGCCCCGCGCGTCCCGCCGGATGTAGCGGTCTGGCACCTCATAGCGCAACCAGTCTCGGGTACGGGCGACAATGCGCACGTGCTCTGGGTGAAGCCCCACCTCCTCGTGCAGTTCCCGAAACATGGCTTGCTCAGGGGTTTCGCCCCGGTCTATGCCACCTTGTGGAAACTGCCAACTGTGGGTGCGTATGCGCTTCCCCCAAAATACCTGATTTCTCTGGTTGAGCAGGACGATGCCGACGTTGGGTCTGAACCCTTCCCGGTCAAGCATAATCAAACCTCAAATTTTTAAATTGAGTTCATTATGCACACGGCTTGCTGTGCATCAAGGGGCCAAGCCCTTACTGAGCCCTCAAGTTCTGTGGTCATGCGCTGACCGCACCCTGTTTATCTGGTTATTTTTCTGGTTGATTGACCCCATGAAAGCTTCGCAATTCCTCGTTTCCACCCTGCGTGACGCCCCGGCCGACGCTGAAGTTGTCAGCCACAAATTGATGATGCGTGCGGGCATGATCAAAAAGCTGGGCGTGGGCATCTTCACCTACATGCCCATGGGCTTGCGGGTCATCCGCAAGGTTGAGGCCATCATCCGCGAAGAAATGAACCGGGCGGGTGCCATCGAACTGACCATGCCCGTGGTGCAACCGGCGGAGGTCTGGCAAGAGACGGGGCGGTTTGAAAAAATGGGTCCAGAGCTGCTGCGCATCAAAGACCGGCATGACCGATCCTTCGTGATTCAGCCCACCAGCGAAGAAGTGGTCACTGACATCGCTCGACAAGAATTCCGCAGCTACAAGCAGTTGCCCAAAAACCTGTACCAAATCCAGACCAAGTTCCGTGACGAGCGCCGCCCTCGCTTTGGCCTGATGCGTGGGCGTGAATTCATCATGAAAGACGCGTACAGCTTTGACCGAGACCAGGCCTCGGCCAAAGCCAGCTACCAAGTCATGGCCGATGCGTATCGCCGCATTTTTGACCGCTTTGGCTTGCGCTACCGTGCTGTGGCTGCCGACAGCGGTGCCATCGGTGGGGATTTGAGCGAAGAATTCCAGGTGATCGCAGCCACTGGCGAAGACGCTATCGTCTACTGTCCGCAGAG
>CAZHDP010000544.1:0-2276 GCA_964531605.1 uncultured Burkholderiaceae bacterium
CCTACATGGAAACCTGCATCGAAGACGACGAAATTGCCGAACGCATGGACGCGGGTCGCAAAGCCCTGTTCAAACGCGGCGACAACGAGGTGGGCCCTTACCAAAGCCCCATGGAAGACGGCATGCAGCACTTTCACGAATGGTACCGAGGCATGATGGGCCTCAAACCGCTACAGACTTGATAGCAAACTTTGCATACATGACCGGCCGAAAGGCCGGTTTTCTTTTCTAACCAAGCTTCTGAAACTGATCCCTATGCAAGCCCTGTGGATGCTGCTCGCCTCGTTCTTCTTTGCCACCATGGGCGTGTGCGTGAAGTACGCATCTGACCACTACAACAGCATGGAGCTGGTGTTTTACCGAGGCCTGATTGGCGTCGTGTTCATGTGGATGCTGGCCCGCACCAAAGGCGTGTCGCTGCGCACGCGGTTTCCGATGATGCACCTGTGGCGCAGCGTGATCGGCGTGCTGTCGCTCACGGCCTGGTTTTATTCCATTGCACACCTGCCCTTGCCGACGTCGATGACCCTCAATTACATGAGCAGCATCTGGATCGCCGCCTTTCTCGTCGGAGGCGCCTTGCTGCTCGGGCGCGGCGAGGCCCAAGGACCCTTGGTGCTGACCGTGCTCGCGGGCTTTGCGGGTGTGGTGATGCTGCTGCGCCCCTCGATGTCACAAGACCAGGTGTTTGCAGGCCTCATTGGGCTGCTGTCAGGCATTGGTTCAGCCTTTGCCTACATGCAAGTGATGGCGCTGGCAAAAATGGGAGAGCCTGATGAACGAACGGTGTTCTATTTTGCGATTGGCACCGTGCTGACCGGGCTTGGTGGCATGGGCCTGATGGGCTGGTCAGCCTGGCACTGGAACGGCGCAGTGTGGCTGCTCCCCATAGGCCTGCTCGCCTCACTGGGCCAGCTGTGCATGACCCGGGCCTACAGCAAAGGCTCAACACTGGTGGTGGCCAATCTGCAGTATTCGGGCATCGTGTTTTCGGCGGTATACAGTCTGGTCTTGTTCGGTGACACCATCCCCTGGCTGGGCTGGGCTGGCATGGCGTTGATCATCGGCAGTGGCGTTGCAGCCACCGCCCTGCGCGCCAAAGCCGTGCCCAACGCACCTGCCGAAGAACATTGACCCTCACAACCTGGAGCCTCAACCATGCCCTACACCACCCTGTTGTCCATCGCCGAGTTCCAAGCCCTGCGCTCCAGCGGCACCCCGATGATGGTGTTTGACTGCAGTTTTGACCTGATGAATGCCGAGCAAGGCCCTCAGCAGTACCGCGAAGCCCACATTCCAGGCGCCATCCACGCCCACTTGAACGATGCATTGAGTGACAAAACAGGCGCCGCCGATGCGGCCAGCGGTGGTCGACACCCGCTGCCGTCGCGCGAAAAATTTGCGGCCTGGCTCACGAGCATGGGCTTTGGCAACGACATGCAGGCGGTGGTCTATGACCGCAATGGCGTCAATTACTGTGGTCGCTTGTGGTGGATGCTGAAATGGGCTGGCCATGACGCGGTGGCTGTGCTGGACGGGGGTTGGCAAGCATGGCAAGCCGCAGGCGGCGCCACGGCAAGCGGCGTGGAGGCCCCATCCCAGCGTGCGGCCCTGCCCTTCGCTTTGTCGGCCCCCCTGCGCACACTGCTGACCACCGACAAGGTGGCTGGCAACCTGGGCAAGCCAGGCCAAACCATCATCGATGCCCGCGCCACACCACGCTTCAAAGGCGAAGTCGAGCCCATCGACCCGGTGGCGGGCCACATCCCCGGTGCCTTGAACCGCCCGTTCAACCTCAACATCGGAGCCAACGGCCAGTTCAAATCAGCCGAAGCACTGCAGGCTGAATTCA
Source organism: uncultured Burkholderiaceae bacterium (assembly GCA_964531605.1). Taxonomy (GTDB): domain Bacteria; phylum Pseudomonadota; class Gammaproteobacteria; order Burkholderiales; family Burkholderiaceae_C; genus Defluviibacillus. The sequence goes on from CAZHDP010000544.1 coordinate 1,853, forward strand.
AAGCCCTGCTGGGCCACCGGGATCCGGCCAGCGTCGTGCACCACTGCGGCAGTGGCGTGAGCGCGATTCCGAACGTCTTGGCCATGGAACTCGCTGGCCTGGGCCAGGCAGCGCTCTACGCGGGCAGTTGGAGTGAGTGGTGCAACACCCCTGGCTTGCCCGTGGCCAAAGGCTGACCCGAACCCCGAACAGCCCAGTGTCAGTTCTGCCGGGTCAGTTCTGCCGGGTCAGTCCTGCAGGGTCAGTCCTGCAAGTACAGATCGGCCAGACGCCTGCGCTCGGCTTGGCCCAGCCCAAGCTCGCGCGTGAGGTAGGCCTCCACGCCACCATGGGCTTGATCCACCACGTCCAAAGCGGCCTCCAAAAAACCGCTTTGCACGCCGTCCAAAATCTCACGGGCTTCTGGTGGCAACACCCCTCCCAC
>CAZHDP010000545.1:0-2275 GCA_964531605.1 uncultured Burkholderiaceae bacterium
ACGCTGCGCAAGGTGGCCACAGCCCCTTGGGCTTCAGCAGGGTACCTGTGTCCACTGCCGACACTTTGCGGGTTCCGCCAGAGTACACCGCTCAGGTCTTGTACCGCTGGGGGGACGCCACAGGCATCGCGGGCAAACCGCATCCCGTGTTCCAAGCCGATGCGTCAAACACGTGGCAAGACCAACTGTTGCAAGCGGGCATGCACCACGATGGCATGGAGTATTTTCCGCTGAGCAAAGGCCATGGCCTGCTGGCCTTGAACCATGAGTACACCGATGACGGCCTGTCGCACCGCGATGGCATGAAGACCTGGTCTGCGGACAAGGTTCGCAAAGCCCAAGCCGCACACGGCGTGAGCGTGATCGAAATCAAGCAAACGGCGGGCACATGGGCTGTGAACCCAGCGTCGACCTATGCCCGTCGGATCACGGCGCTCACGCCCATGACCCTGTCGGGCCCTGCCGCAGGCCATGTGTCACTGCAAACGCAGGATGACCCCAGTGGGCGTCGCGTGCTGGGCACCCTCAACAACTGTGCTGCAGGGCGCACGCCATGGGGAACCTATCTGACTTGCGAGGAAAACTGGAACGGCTATTTCAGCAGTCGGGCTGAACCCACGGCCGATGAGAAGCGGTACGGTTTGCGTCCGGGTGGGTGGGGCTACCGGTGGCACGAGCATGACGCTCGTTTTGACGCGTCAAGCCACCCACAGGAGCCCAACCGTTTTGGGTGGGTGGTTGAGATTGATCCGATGGACCCGACCCACACGCCGGTCAAGCGCACCGCGCTGGGACGGTTCAAGCACGAAGGTGCAACCACCACCTTGCGCCGTGATGGCCGTGTGGTGGTGTACATGGGTGACGACGAGCGGTTTGAATATGTCTACAAATTCGTCAGCCGTGATCCGGTGAAATCCGGTGGATTTGCAGCCAACCGTGACCTGCTGGACCATGGCACCTTGTATGTGGGGCGATTTGACGCCTTGGGGCATGGTCGCTGGCTGCCTTTGGTACACGGTGAGCATGGCTTGACGGCGGCAGACGGCTTCCACAGCCAAGCTGACGTGTTGGTTCGGTGCCGTCAAGCTGCCGATGCGGTTGGCGCCACGAAGATGGACCGGCCTGAGTGGATTGCCGTGCATCCAGACACGGGTGAGGTGTTTGTCACCTTGACCAACAACAGCCTCAGGGGGGCACCCGGCCGGGCTTTGGACGAGCAGATTCAGGATGCCAATCCACGTGCAGATAACGTGATGGGCCATATCGTTCGCTGGCGCGAAGGCGAGGGTGACACGTTCCGTTGGATGCATTTCTCTTTGGCGGGCGACCCTTCAGCGGCCAAACCAGACCACCGGGGCAACGTCAAAGGCGACCTGTATGGCAGCCCGGATGGCCTGCGGTTTGACCCCAGTGGCTTGCTGTGGATCCAAACGGACATTTCTACGTCGGCCATGCACAAAGGGCCTTACGAGTTTGTGGGCAACAACATGATGTTGGTGGCTGACCCCGCCACGGGTGAAACCAAACGGTTCATGACCGGGCCTGTGGGTTGTGAGATCACGGGACTGGCTTTCACACCGGACCGAAGTGCGGTGTTCGTCAACATCCAGCACCCCGGTAAGCCCAGCAGCGAGCGCAGCGACCCTGATCGCCCTCAAGCCATCAGCCAATGGCCAGATGGCCCGTTGGGGGGGCGTCCCAGGTCGGCCACCGTGGTCATCCGCCGTAAAGATGGCGGCCCCGTGGGGACCTGACAAGCCCCTGTGCACAGCGACCGAATGACCCAAGGATTCAACATGAAAGAGTTACCCAACCCCACGTTTTCGCTGTCCCCGATTGCACTGCCTCGGGGTCACTTCATCGACACCGTGCGCCAGCTGTCCAAACGGCATCGCTTGCCCAATCCGCCCATGCTTGCAGAGGGTGCCCGCCGCTTTGGACAGGCGACATGGACGAAGACCGCGCAACGCAACGACTGATGTTGCAAGGGCTGTGGACAGTGACAGCGCGTCATTGATTTGTCACGCATCTGTCACATTTGGCGTCAAGAATGGGGTCACAATGACAGATTCTGCGTCTCACGTGTCCCCGATGAAAGCTTCGACCCAGCCGGAGCTCCAGCTCCTCAACCGCGACCACAGCATTTTGGCTTTCAACGAGCGGGTTTTCGATTGGGCTGAGCGGCCTGATGTTCCCCTGTTAGAGCGCTTGCGTTACCTGTGCATCGTGTCGTCCAACCTGGACGAATTTTTTGAAGTTCGTGCAGCCCCCCATG
>CAZHDP010000546.1:0-2270 GCA_964531605.1 uncultured Burkholderiaceae bacterium
ATCGAACAAGAGTTGGGTTGGCGCCCTGCGGAAACCTTTGAGACCGGCATCCGCAAAACCGTGGCTTGGTATTTGGACAACCAAGACTGGGTCGCTCAGGTGCAAAGCGGAGCCTACCGGGATTGGGTCAGTGCCAATTACGCACAGCGCATTGCGGAACACTCTCCGGTGGTGGCCTGAACCATGAAAATCCTGTTATTCGGCAAAGGTGGGCAAGTGGGATGGGTGCTTCAGCGCAGCCTCCAGCCCCTGGGCGAATTGATCGCGGTGGACTTTGACAGCACCGATTGGTGTGGTGACTTCACCAACCTCGCCGGCCTGCAGCGTACCGTGGCGCAAGTTCGGCCTGATGTCGTGGTGAATGCGGCAGCCCACACGGCCGTGGACAAGGCTGAAAGCGAGCCCGAACTGGCTCGTACCCTCAATGCCCTGGCACCTGGCGCACTGGCCGAGGCGGCACAGGCGATCGGTGCCTGCATGGTGCACTACTCGACCGACTACGTGTTCGATGGCTCGGGCACCCATGCGCGGCGAGAAGACGAGGCCACGGCACCCCTCAGTGTGTATGGTCGAACCAAACTCGAAGGGGAGCAGCGCATTGCAGAGCACTGCCCCAAGCACCTGATCTTCCGCACCAGTTGGGTTTACGCGGCACGGGGTGGCAACTTTGCCAAAACCATGTTGAAACTGGCCAAAGAGCGCGAGCATCTCACCGTCATCAACGACCAAATCGGCGCACCCACAGGCGCTGACTTGTTGGCCGATGTGACGGCCCACGCGGTACGTCAACTGTGCCAGCGCCCTGAAACTTCGGCCAATTTGGCAGGCCTTTACCACCTGGTGGCGCAGGGCGAAACCTCTTGGCATGGCTATGCACAGTTCGTGTTGAACCATGCCCGACAGGCTGGTGTTGTGCTTTCGGTGGCCGAAGATGCCGTCAAACCTGTGCCGACCACCGCGTTCCCGACACCTGCCCAGCGTCCGTTGAACTCCCGCTTGTGCACGGACAAGCTGCAACAGGCGTTTGGTCTGCGCATGCCTCCTTGGCAACAGGGTGTGGCGCGCATGTTGACCGAAATCATGTGACCCGTGAAGCTCTTACCTGCATTGACACTGAACACGCCATGACCACAAAGCCAGCCACTTCCCGCAAAGGCATCATCCTTGCCGGAGGCTCGGGTACCCGTCTCCACCCCGCCACCTTGGCCATGAGCAAACAACTGCTGCCGGTGTACGACAAGCCCATGGTGTACTACCCGCTGAGCACCTTGATGCTGGCGGGCATCCGTGACATCTTGGTCATCAGCACCCCGCAAGACACCCCCCGCTTCGCGCAGTTGTTGGGCGACGGCTCGCAATGGGGTTTGAACCTGAGCTATGCCGTGCAGCCCAGCCCTGACGGATTGGCGCAGGCTTTTTTGATTGGTGAGCAGTTCGTTGGCATCAACCCCAGCGCGCTGGTGCTGGGTGACAACATCTTTTACGGCCATGACTTTGAAGCGCTGATGCGCAGCGCTGACCAACAAGCCCATGGCGCCACTGTGTTTGCTTACCACGTGCATGACCCAGAGCGCTATGGCGTGGTGGCCTTTGACGACCAGGGTAAAGCCAGCAGCATCGAAGAGAAGCCACTTGAGCCTAAAAGCAGCTATGCGGTGACGGGGCTTTATTTTTACGATAACCAGGTGGTTGACATTGCCAAATCGGTTCAGCCCAGTCCGCGTGGTGAGTTAGAGATCACTTCCGTCAACCAAGCCTACTTGGACCGGGGACAGCTGAACGTCAAGATCATGCAGCGAGGCTACGCATGGTTGGACACCGGCACCCATGAGAGCCTGCTCGAAGCCGGTCAATTCATCGCCACGCTGGAACACCGGCAGGGTTTGAAAATTGCCTGCCCTGAGGAGATCGCTTGGCGGCAAGGGTTCATCTCGACCGAGCAGGTCGAAAAAATCGCCCACACCATGGCCAAAAACGGCTATGGGCAATACTTGCTGCGCATGCTGAAAGAGACGTTGCGGTCATGAAGGTTACACCCACAGCCATTCCCGATGTGTTGGTCATTGAACCCAAGGTGTTTGGGGACGCTCGGGGCTTCTTTTTCGAGAGTTTCAACCAACAGGCCTTCAATCAGGCGACCGGTTTGAGCGAAAACTTTGTGCAAGACAACCACTCGCGGTCCGCCAAAGGCGTGTTGCGTGGACTCCATTACCAAATCCAGCAACCCCAGGGCAAACTGGTTCGGGTGGTGCGTGGGGCTGTGTTTGATG
>CAZHDP010000547.1:0-2266 GCA_964531605.1 uncultured Burkholderiaceae bacterium
CTTTGAAGGCCCCATGATGTCCATCAAGACCGTCAACGCCTTGAGCCACTACACCGACTGGACCGTGGGCCACGTGCACTCCGGCGCTTTGGGTTGGGTGGGCCTGGTGACCATGGGTTCCATGTACTACCTGATTCCCCGTTTGTTTGGTCAAAAGCAGATGTACAGCATGAAAGCCGTTGAAGTTCACTTCTGGACGGCCACCATCGGCATCGTGATTTACATCGCCGCGATGTGGATTGCCGGCGTGATGCAGGGTCTGATGTGGCGCGCAGTGAATGCCGACGGCACCTTGACTTACACCTTTGTGGAAAGCGTCAAGGCCACGTTCCCCTTCTACGTCTTGCGTTTGGTGGGTGGTTTGCTGTACCTCTTGGGCATGGTCATCATGCTTTGGAACGTGCTGAAAACAGCGACGTCTGGCCGCTCGGTCACCGTCAACATCCCCGCAGCAGCTCACGCCTAAGGAGAACAACAACATGTCGAATCAACAATCCAGTGGCGGCCTGTCTCACGAAAAAATCGAGACCAGCAACTTCTTGATGATCGTGCTGATCTTGATCGTGCTCGTCGTCGGTGGCCTGGTCGAAATCGTGCCGCTCTTTTTCCAAAAATCCACGACCGAGCCGATCAAGGGCTTGCAGCCCTACACCGCTTTGCAGGTGATTGGCCGTGACGTCTACATCCGTGAGGGTTGCTACAACTGCCACTCGCAGATGATTCGCCCCTTCCGCGCCGAGACCTTGCGCTACGGCCCTTACTCGGTGGCTGGTGAGTCGGTGTACGACCACCCGTTCCAGTGGGGCAGCAAGCGCACCGGGCCTGATTTGGCCCGCGTGGGCGGCAAGTACAGCGATGAATGGCATCGCATTCACTTGAACAACCCCCGTGATGTGGTGCCCGAGTCCAACATGCCGGCTTACGCCTGGCTTGAGGCTGCACCTGTGGATGCCGGTTCCATCCAGGCCCACATGAAAGGCCTGCGCACCGTGGGCGCACCTTACACCGACGAGCAGATTGCCAAGGCACCTGAAGAGGTCAAGGGCAAGACTGAAATGGAAGCGGTGATCGCTTACCTGCAAGTCCTCGGCATTCACCGCAAATAAGGATCGGAGCACACCATGGACGTGAACATTCTTCGATCAATCGTGACGGTGGTTTCCTTCATCGTTTTCATCGGAATCATGGCGTGGGCATGGTCCCGCCGCAATGCCAGTCGCTTTGAAGAGGCCGCGCAAGTGCCCTTCTTGCAAGACTGATGCGATTCGCCAAAGAAATGGACAAGGAATAAAAAATGAGCGACTTCACCAGTGATTTCTGGTCGGTCTTTGTGGCCGGCGTTTCAGTGGTTGGCATCGTTGCCTGCTTGTTGCTGCTGTGGTTCAGCGGCAAAGCCAAGGCGATGACTGCCAACGACAACACCACCGGCCACGTGTGGGACGGCGATTTGCGTGAAATGAACAACCCGCTGCCCCGCTGGTGGGTGTGGATGTTCGTGATCACGATCGTGTTTTCGTTGATCTACTTGGCGATGTACCCCGGTTTGGGCAACTTCGCTGGCAAGCTGGGTTGGACGTCGACGGGACAATACGAGGCTGAAGTGGCCAAAGGCAACAAAGAGGTGGAACCCCTGTATGCCAAGTTCAACGGCATGAAGCCCGAAGAAGTGGCTGGTGACGCCAAAGCCATGGCCATTGGCGAGCGCCTTTTCATGAACAACTGCTCGCAGTGTCACGGTTCCGATGCCCGTGGCAGCAAGGGCTTTCCTAACCTGACCGATGCCGATTGGCTGCATGGTGGTGGCGCCGACAAAATCAAGGAAACCTTGGTCAAAGGGCGCATGGGCAACATGCCTCCCATGGCTGCGGCTGTGGGCACGCCTGACGATGTGCGCAACGTGGCCCACTACGTTTTGAGTCTGTCCAACAGCCCTCATGACACACTGAAAGCCTCGTTGGGCAAAGCCAAGTTTGGCGCCTGTGCAGCGTGCCACGGTATCGATGGCAAAGGCAACCAGGCTTTGGGTGCACCCAACTTGACCGATGACATTTGGTTGCACGGTTGGGGTGAGAATGCCATCGTGGCGATGATCACCAACGGCAAGGTCAACCAAATGCCTGCCCAAGAAGGCAAGTTGACCGAATCGCAAATCCACGTGTTGGCTTCGTATGTCTGGGGGCTTTCGAACAAGCCTGGCTCGGCCGCAGCCAAACCGTGACAGCTTGTTGATCTCCAAGGTTGATGCCTGCGCCGAGACATCGGGCAG
>CAZHDP010000548.1:0-2252 GCA_964531605.1 uncultured Burkholderiaceae bacterium
TCAGTCATCACCGCGTTCAGCGTGGCCATGCCCGTGGAGCCTTTGGCACGACCGATCACGTCTTGCACGTTCTTCAGGTGCGCGTCAAACTGCCCGACCAAGCCGCAGAGCATCGCGTCCGCATCGCCCAGGTGCACCATCAGGCTGCCGATCAGGGTGTTCGAGCGGCGCACGGCGGCTTTGGCGGCATCAGGGGTGATGCCGGTGCGGCCCATCATGCGGTGGTAGGTTTCCCAGTATTGGCGGAAACGGGGGTCGTCTTCAGGGTTGCAGTTTTCCACGTCCACACCCAGTCGCATGCGCAAACCGGCTTTGGCGATGCGGGCTTCGATGACGGCAGGGCGGCCAATCAGGATGGGCTTGGCCAACTGGTCGTCGATGGCCAATTGCACCGCACGCAGCACGCGCTCGTCTTCACCTTCTGCGTACGCCACGCGCTTGGCTTTGGCCGCTTTGGCAGTGTCAAACACCGGGCGCATGATCATGCCGGTTTGGTAGACAAAGCGCGACAGGTGCTGGCGGTAGGCTTCAAGGTCTGCGATCGGGCGGGTGGCCACGCCAGAGTCGGCAGCGGCTTTGGCCACGGCCGGGGCGATGCGCAAAATCAGGCGGGAATCAAAGGGCGTGGGGATGATGTAGTCCTGGCCGAATGACAGCTCTTGTCCCGCATAGGCGGCGGCCACTTCTTCGCTGATATCGGCCTTGGCCAATGCGGCGATCTCGCGCACGCAGGCCAGTTTCATGGCTTCATTGATCTTGGTGGCGCCACAGTCCAGCGCGCCACGGAAGATGTAGGGGAAGCACAGCACGTTGTTCACCTGGTTCGGGTAGTCCGAGCGGCCGGTGGCAATGATGCAGTCAGGGCGGGCTTCGCGGGCGAGTTCGGGGCGGATCTCAGGCTCTGGGTTGGCCAGGGCCAGGATGATGGGTTTGTCTGCCATGGTTTTCACCATGGCTTGCGTCAGCACACCTGCCGCTGAGCAGCCTAAAAATACGTCAGCCCCGTTGACCGCATCGGCCAGCGTGCGGGCGTCGGTCTGTTGGGCAAAGCGGGCTTTGGACTCGTCATAGCCACCAGGGCGGCCTTCGTAAATCACGCCTTTGGAATCGCAGGCCAAGACGTTTTTGCGTTGAACACCCAGGCCCACCATCACATCAAGGCAAGCCAGCGCGGCAGCACCTGCGCCCGACACGGCGATTTTGACGTCAGCGATGTTTTTGCCAACCAACTCTAAGCCGTTCAGCAGAGCGGCCGACGAGATGATGGCGGTGCCGTGTTGGTCGTCATGGAACACGGGGATGTTCAGACGCTCGCGCAGCTTTTGCTCGATGTAAAAGCACTCGGGGGCTTTGATGTCTTCGAGGTTGATGCCGCCCAAGGTCGGCTCCAGGGCCGCAATGATCTCGACCAACTTGTCGGGGTCACGCTCGGCCAACTCGATGTCAAACACATCGATGCCAGCGAACTTCTAGAACAGGCAACCCTTGCCTTCCATCACGGGCTTGCTGGCCAACGGGCCAATGTCGCCCAGACCCAGAACCGCCGTGCCATTGGTGATCACACCCACCAGGTTGCCGCGAGAGGTGTATTCCGACGCCAATGACGGGTCGGCTTCAATGTCCAGACAGGGGTAAGCCACACCGGGTGAGTACGCCAGTGACAGGTCACGCTGGTTGACCAGCGGTTTGGTCGGCGTGACTGAAATTTTGCCTTTGGTGGGGCTGCGGTGGTATTCGCGCGCAGCATCACGCAGGGCTTGTTCGGCGGGGGAAAGGGTTTTGCTCATGTTGTCTCCAAGGTGCCCTCTGTTTGTGGAGGGGCGGGTTGCTGCTCAAGCCCACAGGCTAACCCAATACAAAGGCCCTGCCATTGCGTAGAAACACGCAAGTGCAGGGCCTCAGGCCATCAATTTGTCATGAAGCCATGCTCAATGTGCATCAGCCTGTTTAGCGGCTTCAATGGCGGCACCATCATCGCCTTGGCCACCGTTGAAAAACAGGTTCAAGGCCACGGCGCAAATCGAGGCCAGCAAGATGCCTGATTCGATCAAGGGGTGAATGCTGTGTGGCATCCATTGTTTGAAGTTGGGCGCGATCAGCGGGATCATGCCAAAGCCGATGGACACGGCGACGATAAACAGGTTGTTGCGGTTGTTTTTGTAGTCCACTGTGGCGAGGATGCGGATGCCAGTTGCAGCCACCATGCCAAACATCACCAAGCCTGCACCACCCAACACAAAGGTGGGCAGCGA
>CAZHDP010000549.1:0-2242 GCA_964531605.1 uncultured Burkholderiaceae bacterium
ATGCGGCCCGTCTGGCGCGGGCCTATGGCTATGCTGGCGTGCGCATCACCCAAACGGCTGAGTTTGAGCCAGAGTTATTGGCCGCTTTGGCGCGCCCGAACGGCACGTTGATTGAGATCACCTTGGACCCGGATGTCATCACCACCCGGGGGACGTTGTCCGCGATCACGGCCAACGCATTGACCGCCGCTTCTAAACCGTGAGCCGAGAGGCATCGTTGCGCGGCATCGCCATGGTGTTGGCCGCGGCTGTGCTGTGGGGTACCACGGGCACGGCGCAGACCTTTGCGCCAGCGGGCGTGTCGCCGTATGTGGTGGGTGCCATGCGGGTGGGCATCGCATCGCTGTTTTTTTGGTGTTACCTCGCGTTGAGTTTGCGTGGCCGGTGGCAGGGTGTGTTCAAGGGCGTGCCCTGGACGGCCATGTTGTTTGCCGGGGCCTGCATGGCGGTTTACAACCTGACTTTTTTTGCCGGGGTCAAAGCCAGCAGCGTTGCCGTGGGCACGGCCGTGGCCATAGGCAGCGGCCCCGTGTGGGCTGGGGTGTTGCAGTTCGCGGTGACCCGTCAGGCGCCCACCCCCGTATGGTGGTGGGGAACCTTGCTGGCGGTGGGGGGCGGCAGCCTGATGGTGATGGGGGGCGCGGCCCAAGTGACGATGACCGTGTCTGGCATTGTGTTTTGCTTGTTGGCGGGCTTGTCTTACGCCGCTTACGCATTGATCAACAAGCGTTTGGTCAGCAGCGCTGACCCGTCACTGGTGACGGCTGTGGTGTTCAGTGCATCGACCCTCATCGCTGTGCCGATGGCGATGGTCTTTGCGCAAGGCTTTGAACTTGCTTCGAGCAGTTGGGCGGTGTTTACCTACTTGGGGGTGGTGACCACCGGTGTGACCTATTTGCTGTTCAGCCACGGCTTGCGGCACATCTCTGGCGCCACGGGCGTGACATTGGCCTTGGCCGAGCCCATGACCGCTTTTTTGTTGGCTCTGGTGGTGGTAGGTGAGCGCCCAGGTGTTGGGGCCTTCTGCGGCCTTGCCATGGTGCTGGCGGGGCTGGCCCTGGTGATCAGGGCAGAGATGAAGGCTGGACGGTCAACCGAAGCCCTATAGCCGACCAAGTCAGCGCGGTTGTCAGCACATCACCCAAAGAAAAGGGCCGCTACAGAGCGGCCCTTTTCAATGGATTTGATCCGTTTACTTGACGTGCTTGCCGATCAGTGCAGCCAGTTCAAACATCGTGACTTGTGCTTTGCCGAACACTTCTTTCAGCTTGGCATCAGCGTTGATGTTGCGCTTGTTCACGGCATCTTGCAGGCCGTGCTTCTTGATGTACGTCCACATTTTGCTGACGATCTCGGTGCGAGGAATGGGGGTAGAACCCACGACTGCGGCGAGTGCTGCGCTGGGGGTCAGCGGCTTCAGGAAGGCTGCATTGACTGCGCGCTTTTTAGCAGGTGCTTTGGCAGCAGCTTTTTTAGCGGGAGCAGCTTTCTTAGCAGGTGCTGCAGCTTTTTTAGCTGGAGCGGCAGCTTTCTTAGCGGGTGCAGCAGCCTTCTTGGCTGGCGCAGCGGCCTTTTTAGCGGGTGCAGCAGCTTTTTTAGCTGGCGCAGCGGCCTTATTGGCAGGCGCAGCAGCTTTCTTTGCTGGTGCCGCTTTTTTCGCCGGAGTTTTCGCAGTTGCCATGATTGCTTGTCCTTTTTTTGAAGTTGATTTTCACCAGCAAAAAGACGGTGTCTTCACTGGCAGGAGCGATGCTAATGGGAAAGACGTGTCGTTCCAAGGGGAAAAGCCTTTTTTTTCGCTCTGGTGTCCCCTTTTTTTCACGCTTGTGCGCCCTAGGAGGCTCCCTCTGGGCGCGAAGGGCGTTCAAGGGCCCATGTCGTGCTGCCAACTTGGGTTCTTTGTACGTGGTGATGTTGGGCATTTCGAGCGGAAAATACGGGGCAAATCAACCCCAACAGACTGCACGAAGAAAGTACCTTCAACATGAGCAACACAGTGAGCACCCCGACGAGCGATGGTTCCTTTTCGACCTGTGATTTTTGCGATGCACGCAAAGGCGATACCAGTGGGGCCTTTCGCGTGTTGCCACCTGTGTTCAAGGACTACGGCGCGGTGCGCCAATTTTCCGGTCCTGTGGTGACGGTGAAGTGTTACGAGGACAACTCCATGGTGAAGGCGTTGCTGGAATCCTCTGGCTTGGTTGATACGGCGCAAGGGCCACGCGCTGCGGTGCTGGTGGTT
>CAZHDP010000550.1:0-2241 GCA_964531605.1 uncultured Burkholderiaceae bacterium
GCAATTTTTTTGAGCAATGGTTCACGAAACATAAAGAATACGAAGCCAGTGCTGAACTGCTGCGAGCCCCCTGTCTTGGACAATTCAAGACAGGGAGTCTTCAATGCAATCAAAACAATACACAGCTCAAGTTTTTTCAACCGCGCGCGCCAAGCGCGTTCTTTTCAGGGTATCCAGCGCGGCGGTTGGTCTGACGGTGCTAGCGCTCACGTGGGGGCATTTCGCTGCCGCACAGGGCATCCCATCCAGCCAACCGGGCTTCGGCGCAGACACGTGCAGTGGGGGGTTGTATTTGGGCTATGTACCCACGGGTAACACCCGGACAGACCTGACCCAAATATCGCTGGCGACCAATCCGTTCACATACACGCTTCTCGGTACCACGACGGATGCCAATACTTTGTCTTACAACGGACTGGCCTATCGCAAGTCCGACGGCTATTTGTATGCGATCGCCGTCAACAAGGTGGTGGCCAGCACGACCATGGATGTGCTTCGAGTGGGCTCTGACGGCAGCACGGTGTCCTTAGGCGCGCCTACTGTGGCGACGCCTGGCTCTCCCGCGCTTGGCTCGCTCGCCACAGGCGGCGCGACCAACGGCACGATCGGTGCCGATGGCTATTTTTATATTCGCGTCGCGGCAAACCCGGGTGTTCTCCGCCGAATAGATCTGAACACAATGCAATTGGTTGACATACCGTTGACCACAGGCACTGCGTACGGGACGTCCGATTTCGCTTGGATGGGTGATGCGAGCACCGGCATGATCTATGCAGTATCGAGCGGGCAATTGATTTCGATTGACCCTCGCACAGGTTTCGTCACCGCCATCGGTGCACCCTCGACCGTCAGAAACTATGGCGCGGTTTTCAGTGCGCAGAACGGCTTGTTCGTGAACGACAACGCTGGCGGCTTGTATCAAGTCAACCTCACAACAGGTGAGACGCTCTTGCTCGGCGCGTCACCTGCCTCCGGCAACAGCGACGGCGCCAGCTGCCCTGATGGCAAGGTGACGTTTGGCGCGGATCTTTCGGTCACCAAAACCAATAACGCGACCACCTATCAACCAGGCAGCATCGTGACGTACCAAATCGTCGCCAGCAACGCCGGGCCGTTCAGCGCGGTTGACGCTCAAGTGAATGATCCGCTCCCTTCGGGCATCACTACCGCGTCGTGGACGTGCGCCGCCACCGTACCCGCAAGTGGTGCGACCTGCGCCTCAGCCAACGGTGCCGGTGCAATCACTGACGTACTGGTGAATCTGCCCAAGGACAAGAGCGTCACCTTTACCGTCAACCTGACCATACCCCCTGGGCGCAGTGGCAATCTCGTGAATGTGGTGGAGGTCGCCCCCGGCCCCACCAATGTTGACACCAAACTGGAGAACAACACCGCAACCGACAACGACGCGCTGGATCCCCTCTTTGCTGTCGGCCCCGCGGGATTGGCCCAGGTGCCCGCCCTTGACAATGCCGCATTGCTCGCCTTGATCAGCTTGATGCTCACCGCGAAGGCCCTCACTGCCCATCGGCAACCGCTGCGATTCATCCGCAGGCCTTGACCCCAAGGCTGTTTCAAGCGGCTGTTTGAGTCAAGACGTGTTCGCTAAGCTGGCCGTTCCAAGGCATAATTCAGCCCTTAAACACCGCCGGGCGAAAACGCCCGGCGGTTTGCATTTGGAGCATCAACAATGGCCACATTACCCATCACCAAGCGCGGCGCTGAAAAGCTCAAAGCCGAACTGCACAAACTCAAGACGGTGGACCGTCCTTGGGTGATCAACGCCATCGCCGAGGCCCGTGCCCAGGGCGATTTGAGTGAAAACGCTGAATACGACGCTGCCAAAGACCGTCAAGGCTTCATCGAAGGCCGTATCCAGGAAATTGAAGGCAAGCTGTCTGCTGCGCAAATCATTGATCCCACCGCACTCGATGCTGGCGGCAAGGTGGTGTTTGGCTCTACCGTTGACCTTGAAGACGAGGATACCGGTGCCAAAGTCCGTTACCAAATCGTGGGTGAAGACGAGGCCGATTTGAAGCTTGGGTTCATCAACGTGGGCAGCCCCATTGCCCGTGCATTGATTGGCAAGAATGAAGGCGACAGCGTAGAGTTTCAGGCGCCTGGCGGTGTCAAACACTACGAAATCGTGACGGTCTCTTACCTCTGATCACCCATACAGGTGAAAGCCCGTCTCCCACTCTTTGCCGCAGCCCTGTGGTGGGGCAGTCTCAGCGCTGTTGG
>CAZHDP010000551.1:0-2240 GCA_964531605.1 uncultured Burkholderiaceae bacterium
CCTACATGCCCTACATGCACAGCGAGTCCGCGCTGGTGCACGCGCAAGCCGTGGCGCTGTTTTCGCAGCCAGGCATGGAAGACACCCTGCGCTTTGAGCTGCGCCACAAAGAGATCGTTGACCGCTCAAACCACTACCCCCACCGCAACGCCCTCTTGGACCGCACCGCCATGCCCGAGGAGCTGAATCTCTTGAGCGAACTGAGTTCTTCGGTCAAAGTTTGAGGCAACAGGGTTGCTACGCTTTTGGTAGCTGCTCGAACATGGTCCATGGGCACCATAGGCCAATTTTGCAGAAATTCCAGATGCGTTAGAACATCAGCATAAGCGCTCTGCGTATGCTTTCCAAAAGCATGCGCGCTATAGTGGCGATCATCCGTTTCCAACCTCTGGAGTTCCCATGTCCCAAGCCGCTGAAGCATTGACGGCCCAAGTTGCCAAACTGCCTCCCGAGGAGCGCATGGAAGTCGTGGAGCGCATTCTGGACAGTCTGGACCAGCCCGACGCCGCGCTGGATGCACAGTGGGCAAAAGAAGCAGACGACCGGCTTGCAGCCTATCGGCGCGGTGAGATCAAGGCTGTGGCCTTGACTGACGTGATTGCCAGATACCAAGTGAACACGACGCGAGCATGATCGTCCGCCTTCTGGAGCCAGCGCAGGCCGAGCTGGATGAAGCTATTGCCTGATACGCAGCGCAGGCACCCGGCCTAGGCGATGCCTTCTTGATCGAAACGCTCAAGACCGTCCAACTCATCGAGCAATTTCCAAAAGCTTGGCACCCACTAACCCCGCAAATTCGTCGCTGCCGACTGCGGCGTTTCCCTTACAGCGTGATCTATACGCAAGATGGTGCTGACTTGTTGGTATTGGCCATTGCGCACCAACATCGCAAGCCTGGCTATTGGCAGAGCAGATTGAATTGATCCCATGCGACACCAATCCATCCTCCATTTCTGGTTCAAAGAGCCCCCCGATGATCAGCCCACCCCACCCCCAAGAAGCCAGCCGCCTCAAATCCCTCCCCAAGGCCGAAGTGCACCTGCACTTGGAAGGCTGCTTCGAGGCAGCCACCCTCGCGCAGTGGGCCAAAGCCGAGGGTGTGTTGCTGCCTCGGCCGCAGGAAGACTTGTTCAAGTTTTCCGGTCTGGCGGATTTTTTGGAGTTTTTGGATTTGGCCTGTGGCTTGGCGTCTACCGCTGATCGTCTGGTGGCGCTCAGCTACGGCCTGAGCCAGCGCTTGGCGGCCAATGGCACGGGGTATGCCGATGTCATCTTCAACCCCACGCATTGGCACGCGTGGCACGGGCGGTTGGGCCCGATGCTGGAGGCCATGGACGCGGGCTTTGCAGCGGCCGAGCAAGATGACCTGCCCAGCGTGGGCTTGTGCGTGAGCTTGTTGCGCACCCAGACTGCCGACGAGGCCACCGAGTTGGTCGAAGCCTTGCGCAGCATGCGCCACCCCCGGGTGGTGGCTTTGTCGGTGGACGGTAACGAGGCCACTGCCGGCCGAACGGGTGCCAAGTTTGCAGAGGCCTTTCGGCGTGCGGGCGACAACGGCCTGCGCCGCACCGTGCATGCGGGCGAGTCAAGCGGGCCTGAGGGGGTTTGGGATGCCGTGAACCTGCTGGGCGCTGACCGCATCGACCACGGGGTCAGGGCCATCGAAGACGCGGCCTTGGTCAGCCTGCTGGCCGATCGGCAAATCCCGCTGGGCATTTGCCCCACCTCCAATCTGGTGCTGCGCGTCTACCCGTCCATCCAAGATCACCCGATTGAAAAGCTGCGCGCAGCAGGCGTGCGCGTCAGCGTCAACACCGATGACCCGGCCCTGCTGGACGCCAGCCTGGTCGGCGAATACGCCCTGTGCCGCCAAACCTTCGGCTGGACCGACGAGGTGACCAAGGCGGTCGCCAAAACTTCCATCGAAGCCAGCTTCGCGAACGCGGATGTCAAATCGCAGTTGCTAGAGGCGTTGCGCAGCTGGTAATCGGGCATGCAGGCAGACACATTGCTGTACGCTTACTACAGTAGATTTGCTACGGTTTTGGTAGCTATTGACCCATGCCAGATCGGCGGAAATGGCTGATTTGACACTGCATCGGGGTAAGCCGGTAAACTCAAAGGTATGCGCCCCTCTGAAGCCCTTTCACTCCATCGCACGCAAATCCGCGAGATTGCTTTGCGTCATCACGTGAGTGGCGTTCGGGTGTTTGGCTCAGTGGTGCATGGCAATGACTCCG
>CAZHDP010000552.1:0-2239 GCA_964531605.1 uncultured Burkholderiaceae bacterium
GCACCGCCATCGACTACGAAGGCGTGGGCACCATGTCCAAGTCGAAGAACAACGGTGTCGATCCGCAAGACCTGATCGAGAAATACGGCGCTGACACGGCGCGGCTGTACACCATGTTCACCGCCCCGCCTGAAGCCACCCTGGAGTGGAATGACTCTGCGGTTGAAGGCAGTTTCCGCTTCTTGCGCCGGGTGTGGGGCTTCACCCACAAACACGGGACCGTCATCAAGCCAGCCACATCGGGCGACCTGAGTGCGGCCCCGATCCGCAAAGAGGCTGCCGACCTGCGCCGTGAGATCCATGTGGTGCTCAAGCAAGTGAGCTACGACTACGAACGCATGCAGTACAACACCGTGGTGTCGGGCTGCATGAAACTGCTGAACGCGCTCGAGGACTTCAAGCCCGACGGCAGCGATGGTGACCACGCCGTGCTGTGCGAGGGCGTGTCCATCCTGCTGCGCATGTTGTACCCAGCGTGCCCACACATCGCAGCCCGTTTGTGGTCTGAATTGGGTTACGCAGCACGCCTGGGCGACCTGCTGGACACGGCATGGCCCCAGGTGGATGAATCGGCACTGGTCCGCGATGAGTTGGAACTCATGCTGCAGGTCAACGGCAAGCTGCGCGGGGCCATCCTGGTGCCTGCCACCGCCGACAAATCGCTCATCGAGACCATCGCCCTGGCTTCAGAGGCGTTCATCAAACAGGCTCAAGGCGCCACACCGAAAAAGATCATCGTGGTGCCCGGACGCTTGGTGAACATCGTCGTTTAAGGTGCCCATGAAGCCTCAACCCACACGCCGTGCTGCCTGTCGCCTGATGTCGCTGGGTGCCGTGGCACTGGGCGTGGCGGGCTGTGGTTTCAAGCTCCGACAAGCGCCGGAATTCGTGTTTGAGAGCATCTTCATGAGCTTTCAAGCGAATTCGCCGTTGGGCAATGAGCTGCGACGGAACATCGCGGCCAATGGCAAAGTCACGGTGCTGGACGGGGCCAACTGGAACAAGGCCGACGTGATTTTGCAAGTCCTGCAAGAAGCGCGCGAAAAAGCAGTGGTCAGCCTGAACTCCTCTGGCCAGGTGCGCGAATTCCAGTTGCGCTTGCGGTTTCGCTTTCGCCTTGGCACGGCAGACGGCAAGGTGCTGATTCCTGACACAGAGATCCTCCAGCAACGCGACATCAGCTTCAACGAGTCGGTGGTGCTGTCCAAAGAGGCCGAAGAAGCCCTGTTGTACCGCGACATGCAGACAGACGTGGTGCAACAGTTGCTCAGGCGCTTGGCCGCACTCAAAACCCTCTGACGGGCCATGCAACTCGCGCTTGCTCAATTCCCCCAGCACTTGCAAAAGGGGCTGAAATCGCTCTACACCTTCCATGGTGATGAGCCGCTGTTGATCCAGGAAGCCGCAGACGCCCTGCGTGCAGTGGCGCGCGACAAAGGCTACACGGAACGAACCGTTCACACTGTGGCGGGCGCGCACTTCGATTGGAGCGCGGTGCTTGCCGCAGGCAGCAGCATGAGCCTGTTCGCAGACAAACAGATGGTGGAAATCCGCATCCCTTCAGGCAAACCAGGCAAAGAAGGCAGCGCAGCCTTGCAGCAATTGGCTGTGGCTTCTCAGGGCGATGACAACACCCTCACCTTGGTGATCCTGCCCCGTCTGGACAAAATGACCAAGTCAGGGGCATGGTTTGGTGCGCTCGACAGCTACGGGGTGAACATCCAGATCGAGCCCATCGAACGCAATGCCTTGCCGCAATGGATTGCGCAACGGTTGCAGGCGCAAGGTCAACGGGTGCTCAGCGGGGAAGAAGGGCAGCGCAGTTTGCAGTTCTTTGCCGAACGCGTCGAAGGCAACCTCTTGGCTGCGCACCAGGAAATTCAAAAGCTGGCCCTGCTTTACCCCGAGGGTGAACTGGGTTTTGCCCAAATTGAAGCAGCGGTGCTGAACGTGGCGCGGTATGACGTCTTCAAATTGTCTGAAGCGGTGCTGGCCCAAACCCCGGGGCATGCGCTGCTGGCCGAGGGTTTGGCCGCCCGCATGACCGAATACACCTACGCCTTTGTGGCGCTGGAGGCCGACCGGCTGGAGGCGCAAAACAGCGCTGCCGCGCACCGCCTGCGCCAGCGCGCCGCTGCTTTGTACCAACGGGCCAGAAACCACGCCATCACGGCGCTGGAACTGCGCCACCCCGGCTTGGTGCAAGCGCTGGCCAACCCCCAAGCGCCGCTGCGGCTGG
>CAZHDP010000553.1:0-2238 GCA_964531605.1 uncultured Burkholderiaceae bacterium
GTTCACACGGCTGTGTTGGACGTGCTCGACAAAGCTGCGATCCAAGCCATGGCAGAGCGCTTGCCCGCACTCAACGGCCTGTTCAACTGCGCGGGCTTTGTGCACAACGGCACCATCTTGCAGGCGACAGATGCGGATTGGGATTTCGCGTTCAATTTGAACGCACGCGGCCAGTTCTGGATGATCCAGTCGTTCTTGCCCAAGATGTTGGCCAACGGTGGCGGCAGCATCATCAACATGGCCAGCGTGTGCAGCAGCATCAAGGGTTTGCCCAACCGCTTCATCTACGGCGCCAGCAAAGCGGCCGTGTTGGGTTTGACCAAGAGTGTGGCCGCCGATTACGTGGGGCAAGGTGTGCGCTGCAATGCCGTGTGCCCGGGCACGGTAGATACGCCGTCGCTCGCTGACCGCATCAATGCCAACACAGACCCTGTGGAAGCGCGCAAAGCGTTTGTGGCACGCCAGCCCATGGGCCGCTTGGCCAAGGCCGAAGAAATCGCGCCACTGGTGGTGTTTTTGGCCAGCGACGATTCGGTGTTTGTGACCGGTCAGGCTTATTCCGCCGACGGAGGCATCACGATATGAACCACCTTGATTTGAAGGACCGGCACACGGTCATCACCGGTGGCGCCGCAGGGTTGGGTTACGCGATTGCGCAACGTGTCCTCGCGTCCGGCGGGGCGGTGACCCTGTGGGACTTCGACACCAAGGCACTGGACAAAGCGGTGACTGCCCTCGGGCCCAAAGCGCATGGTGTGCAAGTCGATGTGAGTCAGCATGCGAGTGTGGTGCAGGCCGTGGCGGCCACTGTTGCTCGCACATCCCGCATCGACAGCCTGGTCAACAGCGCAGGCATTACCGGACCGAACACGAAGGTGTGGGACTACCCTGTGGACGCTTGGGCACAAGTGATGAACGTCAACCTCAATGGTCTGTTCCATTGCTGCCGCGAAGTCGCACCTGTCATGCAACGACAGAATTACGGTCGCATCGTCAACATCGCCTCAGTGGCTGGCAAAGACGGCAACCCCAATGCCAGCGCCTACAGTGCCAGCAAAGCGGGTGTCATTGCGCTGACCAAATCGCTGGGCAAAGAATTGGCCGACACCGGGGTGAGGGTCAATTGTGTGACGCCCGCTGCAGTCAAGACGGCTATATTCGACCAGATGAGTGCTGAGCACATTCAGTTCATGCTCTCCAAAATTCCCATGGGCCGGTTTGGCACGCCTGAAGAGGTGGCGGCGCTGGTCTGTTGGTTGTGCACCGAAGAGTGCTCGTTCTCCACGGGCGCTGTTTTCGATTTGTCCGGCGGAAGATCCACTTACTGAAAGGAAATCATGAAACTTGTTCGCTACGGCAACCCAGGCAAAGAAAAGCCCGGTCTGATTGACGCCCAAGGCGTTTTGCGTGACCTGAGTGCGGTGGTCAAAGACATAGGCCCAGACCAACTCGGTGACGCTGCCTTGGCCAAAATTGCCAAGCTCAAGACCGACAAACTGCCCGCTGTCAAAGGCAAGCCCCGCATGGGCTGCCCTGTGACGGGCACCCGCAAATTCATCGCCATCGGCTTGAACTATGCCGACCATGCGGCCGAATCCAACATGCCTTTGCCCAAAGAGCCTGTGGTGTTCACCAAAGCCGTGACCTGCATCCAAGGCCCCAACGACGACGTCATGTTGCCCAAAGGCTCCGTCAAGAGCGACTGGGAAGTCGAGCTTGGCATCGTCATCGGCACGCGCGCCCGCTACGTGTCACAAAAAGAGGCGCTGAACCACGTGGCCGGTTACGTCTTGATCAACGACGTGAGCGAACGCGAATGGCAACTCGAACGTGGCATGACCTGGGACAAGGGCAAAGGCTTTGACACCTTTGGCCCCATCGGCCCCTGGCTGGTGACGCGCGACGAAGTGCCCAACCCACAAAAATTGGGCATGTGGCTGGACGTCAATGGTGTGCGCATGCAGACCGGCAATACCAAGACCATGATTTTCAATGTGGCCAAGTTGGTGAGCTATGTCAGCCAACTCAGCACCTTAGAACCCGGTGACATCATCACCACGGGCACGCCACCTGGCGTGGGCATGGGCAAGAAGCCTGGTCCGATCTTCTTGAAGAAGGGTGACGTGATGACCCTGGGGATCGATGGTCTGGGCGAGCAGCGCCAGACGGTGGTGCCGTTCAAGTTGTGATGGCGGTGTGGAGGGTACTTTTCATGCCCCTCCACGTTTGCGAGAAGTC
>CAZHDP010000554.1:0-2233 GCA_964531605.1 uncultured Burkholderiaceae bacterium
ACCCACGACAACCAGAATCACAATCTGGGACTCTACCAACTGAGCTACAGCCACCGTAGCTTCTCATTATAACCCGACTATTGGCCCTCTAGCGCCACAACACACAGTTCATGAAGAAAAACTGTGTGTGCGGTCGGGGCTGTCGACGTTAGCGTGGTTTGGCCACCAAGATACGGGCTTTGAGTTGCTCCTTGAGCACATCGTAATAAGCCGCGTTTTCAGCCGTGGTCCACTCGCGCGTGTATTGCATCAGCTCTTGTTTGGCGAGTTCAGCTTTCGGGGGCTCACGCGTCAACACTTTGTCAATTTTGACCACGGCATAACCCGCGTTGCCCAGGTCGACCCCGATCTGAGCAGGCAGGGCTTTGCCATCAGCCCGCAGGGCTGCTTCAACAACAGGCAGTGGCACTGACTTGGGCTCTTGACGAGACACATTCACCGATTCGGCATAGCTGGCGCTAGCGGGGTTCGCCATCCAAGCGCCGAGTTTGGTCGCGCCTTCTTTCTTCGCCAACTCGGCGCTGCGGGCCGCAATGAACTGGGCCTTCACTTTGTCTTTGACTTCCTCAAAAGGCAAGGTTCGGGCGGGGCTGTAGTTGACGATGCGCGCAGACACCAACTGGCTCGGACCAACTTCAATGGCTTCGGTGTTGCGTTTTTTCTCTGTAGAGTCCGCAGAAAACACAGCAGCCAAGACTTTGGGATTGGCCAACACGCCCTTCGCACCAGGTTCTGGCTGACGGGTCAAACCGGAGGCTTTACGCACTTCGAGCTTGAGCTTGTCCGCAACAGGCTTCAACGCATCCGACTGCTCGTACACGCCGTTGCTGAAAGCTTCAGCGCTCTCGGCGAATTTACGCTGGGCAAGCTGTTTTTTGAGTTGCGCTTCCAACTCAGGCTTCATTTCTTCAAAGGATTTTTGCTTGGGTGTTTTGACATCGGTGAGCTTGATCACGTGGTAGCCGAATTCTGACTCCACCACGTCACTGACCTCACCCACCTTCATGCCAAACACGGCATCTTCAAACGGTTTGACCATGGCACCACGGGCAAAGAAATCCAGGTCGCCACCGTTGACGGCAGAGCCAGGGTCTTGAGAATTCTTTTTGGCCAAGTCTGCAAATGCAGCAGGGGCTTTTTGTGCCTGGGCTTGTAACTCGGTGGCCTTGGCTTTGGCCTTTTCGCGGTCAGCAGCTGGCATGTCTTTGCCCGCCGTGATCAGGATGTGGCTCGCACGGCGTTGCTCGCCACCGGCGACGCGCGCGTTGTTTTGCTCGTAATAGGTTTTCAGGTCTTGCTCATTGCTGGTCACCGTTTTGCTGACCGCGTCCAGGTCCAACACCACGTACTCGATGTCGGCTTGTTCTTTTGCCTGGAACAAGGACGGATTGTCTTTGTAGTACTGCTCTAAGTCAGCGGGGGTCGGCACCACTTTGGACACAAAGTCAGTGGATTTGAACGTGGCAACCTGGATCGCACGGCGCTCGAAATAGGCATTCAGCGTCTGGTCTGCCACGGCAGGGGTAGACAAGCCTGTGTCACCAATGCCGGCCAGGACTTGTCGCGCAGACAATTCAGCGCGCACACCCGCTTCAAACATCGCCGGATTCATGCCCTGACCCGCCAGAATCTGCTGGTACCGCGCCATGTCCAAAGTGCCATCGGCGCGACGCAATGCCGCGATGTTCGGGTTGGATTGCAGGCTTTGAGCCAGCTGGGCATCGGTGGCCGTCAAACGGAATTGATCGGCGGCCGTGCTCAACACGCGGTCGCGCACCAAACGCTCAAGGCTGCGGTATTTGGCTTCGGGCGTGTCAAACAGTTTGATGTCGACATTGGGGCGTGAGGCACGAATTTGGTCCACCTCGTTCTTGTGGGCCTGGTCCCACTCGCCCTGGCTGATCTCAATGCCACCCACTTTGGCGACCGTCTCGCCTTTTTCACGGAATCGGTTGTAGCCGTCGATGCCAAACAGGACGAACGAGGGGAAGATCAACAAGAACAACAAGAACTGCATGATCTTGGTGTGCTTGCGGACAAAATCAAACATGGCGCGCTCTCGTGAAATCAGTGTCGAACGGCCACGATCGGTCGGTCGCACTTGTCAGCCCATGGGGGCCACATAAACAAAAAGGCGAACAAGTGTTCGCCTTTGCTCGCTGACTTTCGGTTGGGTTTTGGTGGGTGCTGAGGGGCTCGAACCCCCGACCTACGCCTTGTAAGGGCGCCGCTC
>CAZHDP010000555.1:0-2229 GCA_964531605.1 uncultured Burkholderiaceae bacterium
GGCATCTTGCCTGCCAGCCTGAACCAGGTTCCACTGGACTTTGACACCTTGCAAGTGCACGGCAGTTTCATTGGCTCGGCGGCGGTCATCGTGCTCAGCCAGCATGACCGTGCCCGCGATGCAGCGTTGAACATGATGCGGTTTTTTGCCCACGAGAGTTGTGGCCAATGCACGCCCTGCCGGGTGGGCACCGACAAGGCCGCCCAGTTGATGGAGTCCCCCGATTGGGACGCCAACACCTTGGAAGACCTCAGCCAAGTGATGGCCGATGCGTCGATTTGCGGTTTGGGGCAGGCGGCGCCCAACCCGGTCCGCAGTGTGTTGAAGTACTTTCCACATGAAGTGGGGGCTGCGTCATGAATGCTCTGGTGCCTACGGTGGCGAACACCATCACGTTCAGCCTGGACGGTCAGGCGCTGCAAGCCCATGTGGGCGAGACCATTTTGGACGCTGCCGCTCGCCAAGGCATCGACATCCCCCACCTCTGCTACCAACCCGGTTACCGTGCCGACGGCAACTGCCGCGCCTGCGTGGTCGAGATCAAGGGTGAACGCACGCTGGCCCCCAGTTGCTGTCGCCAAGCCACTGCGGGCATGGAGGTCCTGGTCAACAGCGAGCGCGCCGTCAAAAGCCAAAAGATGGTGCTGGAGATGTTGCTGGCCGACATGCCCGACCAAGGCTACAAATGGCATCCCGAAGACTACAGCCTCCAGCACGGTGAGTTGAGTGTGTGGGCAGACAAGGCCGACGTGTCGGTTCGCCCTGCCTTGCGCACCTTACGCCGGGATGCGCCCGCAGCCGACTTGTCCCACCCGGCCATGGCTGTGAACTTGGATGCCTGCATCCAGTGCAAGCGGTGCGTCAGGGCTTGCCGTGAAGAGCAAGTGAACGATGTGATTGGCTACGCCTACCGCGGCGCTCAGAGCCAGATCACCTTTGATCTGAATGACCCGATGGGTGACAGCTCCTGCGTCGCCTGTGGCGAATGTGTGCAGGCCTGCCCCACGGGCGCCTTGATGCCCAAAACGCAGATCGGCTCGCAGGCCGTGGA
Organism: uncultured Burkholderiaceae bacterium; assembly: GCA_964531605.1. Classification (GTDB taxonomy): domain Bacteria; phylum Pseudomonadota; class Gammaproteobacteria; order Burkholderiales; family Burkholderiaceae_C; genus Defluviibacillus. The sequence continues at coordinate 1,052 of CAZHDP010000555.1, forward strand.
CAAGCAGGTTGATTCGGTGTGCCCGTTTTGTGGCGTGGGGTGTTTGATCACCTACAACGTGAAAGACCAACGCATCGTCAGTGTCGATGGCCGAGACGGCCCAGCCAACCACGGCAGGCTCTGCGTCAAAGGCCGTTTTGGTTTCGATTACGTGCACAGCCCACAGCGGCTCACCAGGCCCTTGATCCGCAAGCCTGGGGTGGCCAAAGACCCAGCTGCCATCGCTGCGTTGAACCGTGATGCCGGTGACTGGTCCGCAGTGTTCCGTGAGGCGAGTTGGGAAGAGGCGCTGAACTTGGCGGGCGGGCGCCTGAAGCACCTGCGCGATACCCATGGCAACAAAGCACTGGCGGGGTTTGGTTCGGCCAAGGGCAGCAATGAAGAGGCCTACCTGTTCCAAAAACTGGTGCGTACCGGGTTTGGATCGAACAACGTGGACCACTGCACGCGCTTGTGTCATGCATCCAGCGTGGCGGCGCTGCTCGAAGGGGTTGGCTCGGGGGCGGTGAGCAACCAAGTCAATGACGTGGCCCAGTCCGAGTTGATCTTTGTGATTGGCTCCAACCCTACCGTGAACCACCCGGTGGCGGCCACGTGGATGAAGAACGCAGCCAAGGCTGGGGCCAAAATTGTGATCGCGGACCCGCGTGGCACCGAGATGGCCAAACACGCGTGGCGGCACCTCCAGTTCAAGCCCGATACCGACGTGGCCATGCTCAACGCCTTGATCCACACCGTGATCGATGAGGGCTTGGTGGACGAGGCCTTCATCCGTGACCGTGCCCACAACTTTGAAGCCCTCAAGGCCAACGTGCAGGGCTACAGCCCCGAGGCCATGGCGCCGATTTGCGGGGTGGATGCACAGACCCTGCGCGAAGTTGCCCGCGCCTTTGCCAAGGCCAACGGGGCCATGATTTTGTGGGGCATGGGCGTGAGCCAGCATGTGCATGGCACCGACAACGCGCGTTGCTTGATCGCCTTGTCGTCTGTCACGGGCCAGATAGGCAAACCGGGTTCGGGCTTGCATCCGTTGCGAGGACAAAACAACGTGCAGGGTGCCAGTGATGCGGGCTTGATCCCGATGATGTTCCCCAACTACCAACGGGTGAATCAACCCGAGGTGCACGCCTGGTTTGAATCGTTTTGGGACACCAAACTTGATGCCACGCCGGGCTACA
>CAZHDP010000556.1:0-2229 GCA_964531605.1 uncultured Burkholderiaceae bacterium
CAAAAAGGTGCTGGAGGTGCGTGGGCTCAGCAAGCAGTTTTCCGGCATCCGTGCCCTGCATCAAGTTGACCTTGACCTGTACCAGGGCGAGATTCTGGGGCTGCTGGGCCCCAACGGATCCGGCAAGTCGACCTTCATCAACGTGGTCACGGGGCACTACCGCCCGACGGCCGGGCAGGTGATCTTGCGCGGTGGTTCGTGTGCCGGTTGGGCCGCGCACCGGATTCGGCGTCAAGGTCTGTCTCGCACTTACCAAATCCCGCGCCCCTTCAATGGCTTGACCGTTCTGCAAAACGTCACCCTGGCCGCACACTATGGCGGAGCCAAACTGACCGATGCACAGGCGCTGGACGAGGCCCGGGAATGGATGCATTTCACGGGTTTGCAAGACAAGGGCGATCACTTTCCCGATGAGCTCAACTTGCACCAGCGAAAGTTTCTGGAATTGGCGCGTGCGTTAGCTGCTCGTCCGCAGGTGTTGCTGTTGGACGAGGTGTTGTCTGGCCTGACACCGTCTGAAATCGGGGCGGCGATTCAAACCATACGCCGCATTCGAGAACGTGGCACCTCCATCGTGTTTGTCGAACACGTCATGAGTGCGGTACTGGCTTTGTCTGACCGCTTGGTCGTGCTCAACCAGGGCGAAGTCATTGCGGAAGGTTCTCCAGAGGACGTCATGTCTCGTGAAGAGGTTGTGCGGGCGTATTTGGGCGACGAGACGGCGGAATAACCATGCTCCACATCGATCAAATCCACGTCAATTACGGCGCCGCACCCGCTTTGTGGAACGTGTCCTTGCAAGTCAACACCGGGGAACTGGTGTCGGTCATTGGCCCCAATGGGGCAGGCAAGACCACGCTGATCAACGCGATCATGGGACTCAACGCACTGAAGGCCGGCAAGATCACCTGGGAGGGCGAAACGGTATCGGTGTTGCCGCCTCACCGCTTGTGTGAACGGGGCCTGGCGTTGGTGCCAGAGAGCCGCAGGCTGTTCACGGGCATGACGGTGCGTGAAAATCTGGAGCTGGGTGCCATGCACCCCGCCGCGCGGGCAGTGCGTCAACGTACCTTTGAGCAAGTGTGCGATCTGTTTCCTGCTGTGCGGGCCAAGCTTGGCCAAGTGTCTGGCACCCTGTCAGGCGGGCAGCAGCAAATGGTGGCCATTGGGCGGGCAATGATGGCCTTGCCTCGCTTGTTGTTGCTGGACGAACCTTCTTTGGGTTTGGCCCCCAGCATCGTCGGAGAGATGTTCCGGGCCATCGAGTCGATCCACCGCAATGGCACGGCGGTCATGCTGGTGGAACAAAACGTCAGTCGGGCGCTGGCAATTTCTCAGCGCACCTATGTGCTGGAAAACGGCCACGTGGTCACCTCCGGCGTCTCGTCAGAACTCAGCAGCCGGGCTGAAATCCGAAAAGCCTACCTCGGGATGTGATGTCAGGGTGGTGCTCAGCGCCGCCACACAAACCACGCCAAGGCCGCAGCGCCCAGCAATGCCAGCACCAGCCAAACGCGACCGGTTTTTTCCGGGCGTTCTGGCGTGGATGTGGCCTGCGGTGGATCGATGTCGTGCAGGCGGGACGGGATGGTGTCAATGTCGTCCATGACGGGTGCCTCAAATAAGTAACAAATTATGACGCCCATGCTGAGGATCTGAAAGTCCTTTGTGGGTGCGTGTTGGGGTTGATATGGTTGCGCTCGCAACCATATGGCGGTAGCATGGCGATCAAATGACAGCGGCATTGCGCCACGTCATGCTCAAGCAGTACCCATGTCCACGCCCCTAGACCGTTCACTGACTTACCGTTTGCACCTGTTGCACAAGGTGTCGGATGCCCTCAGTCACCAGACTTACCTTCAAAACCTTGGCTTGTCTTTGAGTGACGCGCGTGGTCTCGCCACCATCGGCTCTTTTCAGCCGATGTCCGTCGTGGCCTTGGCTGACAAAGCCAACTTGAACAAAGGGCAGGCCAGTCGAGCGGCACAAATTCTGGTTGACAAAGGCTGGGTCACCAAACATGGGCATCCCTCCGACGGTCGTGGTGTCGCGTTGTCCTTGACGCCACAAGGGCAAGCGTTATGGGCACAAGTGATGGCGGAGATCGAAGGTCGAAACCAACAGATCTTCGGCTGTTTGAGTCCTGAGGAACAGGCCACGTTCAGCCACTGGCTGGACAGATTGATTGCACACAACCACAAGCCTTGAGAACCATGCACACACCCAGCA
>CAZHDP010000557.1:0-2220 GCA_964531605.1 uncultured Burkholderiaceae bacterium
ACCTGCGGTCAGGCCGCCAAAAGAGAACCCTACCAGGTCGCATTGGCGCTCACCCATCAGGGACGACAGGCCCACCTCCAGCGGCGCAGGCAAAGCGTCGGCGTCCCCCCCCACTGGTGGCAGATCGGAGTCACCAAAACCCGGCAAATCAACGGCCAACACCCATCGCCCTGAGGCGGCCAGAACGTCCACATTGCGCACCCAGTGCGACCAACTGCCGCTGCCGCCGTGGTACAGCACGACAGGCGGCAAGGTGGATTCAGGGTTGCCCCAAGCATGCCAAACCACTTGGCCTGAGCCGTAGGGGCCGCTGGGGGTGGTCAGGCGCGTAGCACGGGAGAGCACATCACGGGTCAAGTCAGCCGTGGCGGGGTGAGCAGAGGAAGAAACAAGCGACATGGCGCAATCATAACGCTATCTTTTCAATAGCAAACAATGAGACAGATACTGCCGAAACTGACCAAATGACTGCTGTAAAACTTCAGCGATCTCAGGGCTGGAGCAGCTTTTCAACCACTTGCCGACCGTTGGGGCTGGCCATCAACACCAGCACGTGACCTGCACACACAAGGTGGTCGTCCGGCGGGTTGAACACCCATTGCCCCCCCTCATGGGTCGCCATCAACAAATAGTCCTGGGACTTGGGCAACAAGGTAGCCATTGCAGTGGGGGGCACATGAGGTGGCACGGTCACCTCCTCCACCCGCAAACCGTCGTCACTGTGGAGCATTTGGTCCATGAAATTCACCACATTGGGTCGGATCATGGCCGAGGTGATGTGCATGCCCCCTGTGAAATCAGGCGACACCACTTCGTCGGCACCTGCGCGCCGGGCTTTGTTGGCATTGCGGATGTCATGCAGCCGGACCACCACCCGGGCTTCAGGGTGGATGAGTTTGACGGACAACGCGACCATCAGGTTGTGGCTGTCGTCTCCGGTGACGGCAAAGACACCGGCGGCGCGCTGAACCCCTGCGCGGATCAGGGCATCTTCATCGGCTGCATCGTCATGCAAATAGAGGGCGTGGGCGTGGTGCTCCAGCAGCCGGTCAAGGGCCTCCCGGTCGTTCTCGATGACGACGTAGGTTCGATTGGTGGCCACCAGTTCGCGGGCGACGTTGCCGCCCACCCGGCCAATGCCACACACGATGTAATGACCTGTAAGCTGCGCGATCGCTTTTTCCATGCGCTTTCTCCTGATACCGGTATTCAGATCGTTGTCGATGAGTATGGCGACCAAGCGCGAAAACAGGTAGCTCATCGTGCCAATGCCTGTGACGGCAATGAACACCGTGAACAAACGCCCCAGCGGACTGGCGCTCAAGTCGATCACTTCGCCATATCCGATGGTGGATATGGTGATGAAGGTCATGTAGAAACTGTCTACCCAAGTGGCCGACGCACCGCCGATGTTCTTGTAACCCACGGTGCCCAACAAGAACACCAAACCCAGCAAGACGACGCCGTTGCGTAAGCCAAAAAACGGAGAGCTGCGGATCTGCTGTCGAAGGCTGGAGGGCATCAAGGACGTCGGGCCAAAGAGAGGCAAAAGAGGTGCAAAAGAGTGGCCAAAGGGTCCACGCGGGAAAGTCGCGGGAGAACCTTGGGTTAAAGCAACACGTACCTTAGCACCATTTCAACCACATTGTCCCGACGCTGGTCAATGGCCGACGGCGCCTCCAGGTCAACCTTGAAAATCAGGCTGAACGTGTGCAAGTTGGCCACATTGAAGAAGCTCAACGCACTGATGGACATGTGCAGGTCAACGGGACTCAAGCCCGGTCTGAATACCCCCGATGCCACGCCGCGTTCGTAGACCGCGCTGAGCCCCTGGATCACCGGCACATTGAGCTTTTGTATGGTTTTGCTCTGCGCCAGGAACTCACCCCTGTGGATGTTCTCGTTCATCACCAAACGCACAAAGTCGGGGTTGGACCGCTGGTAGTCCACCGTGAAGGCCACCAGGCGACGCAGCGCAGCCTCAGGCTCCAGGTCTTCCAGGTGCAGCTCGGATTCAATCTGGCGGATGCGGCTGTAGGCCGCTTCCAGCACCGCGATGTACAGACCTTCTTTACTGCCGAAGTAGTAATAGATCATGCGCTTGCTGGTTTGCGTGGCCTCGGCGATCATGTCGACGCGGGCCCCAGCCAAGCCCTTTTCTGAAAATTCGTGCGTGGCCACATCGATGATGTTGGCCATGGTGCGCGCCGGGTCGTTGGT
>CAZHDP010000558.1:0-2216 GCA_964531605.1 uncultured Burkholderiaceae bacterium
GAAATCCAAATGCATCGACAGTCGCAAAATTTACTCGCATCAAATTTTGCCTTTTGTGAATCCTGGTTGGGATGTCACCAAACAAGGTGTGGGGCAGGACCTTGCGGTGCCCGAGTCTGTGAAGCTCGGTGTCAGCTTGTACGGTGAAGCCTCTTTTGGGTCTTCATTCTTTGAGTGGTTCGGGCAAACGGGCCGATCAAGCTACGGTGTCACTGAGTTTCACCCTCTCAAAAGCATGAACGCCGTTGAACTGGAATCTGTGTTCAGCAAACATAAAAAGAACGGTGCTAAATTTTTATCGTTCTTTGCTGAGGCCAAGGGGTTGTACGAAGAGAGCAAGGGCGACAACGGCGAGGGGGTTGTCAGTGCGCAATCCAGTACCGATTTCACTTTCAGCAAGCGCAACAAAAGCGTGGGCTCGTCGGTGCTTTTTGAGTCAGTTCGAGAGATCCTGAAATGAGTGCTGAAAGTTCTCCGCTTCAGCGGTAAGGATCCGCGTACCCCATCCCCAACAAAATACCCGTCTCCAGCGCCTCCATCTCCTGCGCGTCTTCCTCACTGGTTTCATGGTCGTAGCCCTGGGCGTGCAGTGTGCCGTGCACGAGCAGGTGGGCGTAATGCGCTTCCAGTGATTTGCGCAATTGTTTGGCTTCTGCCAGCACCACGGGGGCGCACAGCACCAGATCGGCGGTGACCACGGGTTCTTGGGTGTAGTCGAAGGTCAACACGTTGGTGGCGTAGTCTTTGTGCCGGTAGTCTCGGTTCAGCGCTTGGCCTTCCTCGGCGTCCACGATGCGCACCGTGATTTCGGCATCGGATTGCAGGCTGCGGCGTATCCAGCGGGCGACTTTGTGGCGGGGCAGGGCGGCGCGGTGCACGGCGGCATCGGTCAGTGGGCCAAACTGCAAGGACAGGGTGAGGTGGTTCAGGCTCATGTTTGGGATGTTTTCAGCAGTTTCGGCATATCAGGTGGCAATTGTTTGCTATCAAAAACAGAGCAATTCACTCACTCCGCCTTGCGGCGCACACCGTCGTAGGCATCCACGATGCGTGCCACCAAGGGGTGGCGTACCACGTCGGCGGTGGAAAACCGCGACACGGCAATGCCCTTGACCCGCTTGAGCACGCGCTCGGCGTCAATCAAGCCGCTGACCGTGCCTTTGGGCAGGTCAATTTGGCTCACGTCGCCCGTGACCACCGCTTTGGCGCCAAAGCCGATGCGCGTGAGGAACATCTTCATTTGCTCGGGCGTGGTGTTTTGCGCTTCGTCGAGGATCACAAAGGCGTTGTTCAGCGTGCGCCCGCGCATGAAGGCGAGGGGTGCGATTTCGATGCTGTTGCGCTCAAAGGCTTTTTGCACGCGGTCGTAGCCCATCAGCTCGTACAAGGCGTCGTACAGGGGGCGCAAATAGGGATCGACTTTCTGGCTCAGGTCGCCGGGCAGGAAGCCCAAGCGCTCGCCAGCCTCGACGGCAGGGCGGGTGAGCACAATGCGTTGCACGGCGCTGCGCTCCAAAGCGTCAACGGCGCTGGCCACAGCCAGGTAGGTCTTGCCGGTGCCGGCGGGGCCAATGCCGAAGGTGATGTCGTGGTTGACGATGTTGTCGAGGTACAGCAGTTGGTTGGGCGTGCGCCCTTTGAGGTCGGCTCGCCGCGTCAGCAGTAACACGTTGGGTGCTGGTCCCTCACCTGCATTGGGGTCCGTGGCCAGCATCAATTGCACCATGGCCGCATCGACCGGGCGCTCTGCGATTTCGTAAATGGCCTGCAGCACTTCCATCGCTTTGTTGGCTTTGGCTTTAGGGCCGTCTACCTTGAACTGCTCATGCCGGTGGGCCACTTTGACGTTCAGGGCCTCTTCGATGCGACGCAATTGCTCGTCCAGCGGGCCACACAGGTGTGTGAGGCGGGTGTTGTTGAGCGGGGTGAAGGTGTGACGGACAATCATGGCCTGTATTGTCACCGCCCTCTGAAAGATTGAAGCCATGATCGGAAAGCTCACCGGCGTCCTGCTGGAAAAAAATCCTCCCCAGGTGTTGGTGGACTGCCATGGCGTGGGTTACGAGGTGGACGTGCCGATGAGCACGTTCTACAACCTGCCCGCGGTGGGCGAAAAAACCAGCTTGCTGACCCATTTTGTGGTGCGCGAGGACGCCCAAATCCTCTATGGCTTTGGTACGGCTGCCGAGCGTGAGTCGTTTCGGCAACTGATCAAA
>CAZHDP010000559.1:0-2211 GCA_964531605.1 uncultured Burkholderiaceae bacterium
ATGAGCGTGACCGAGCTGTCACAAGCCATTTCCTTGCAAGAAGCGGGGCGGCTGGTGAAGGTGCCTGGTATTGGTAAAAAAACCGCCGAGCGCTTGTTACTGGAACTCAAAGGCAAGCTCGGTGCCGACATCGGTGGGCCGCAAGCGGCTGCCGGCAGTGATGCCCAAAGCGACATCCTGCAAGCGTTAATGGCCTTGGGTTACAGCGACAAAGAGGCCACCTTGGCACTGAAACATTTACCCACTGACGTGGGCGTGAGCGACGGGATCAAGTTGGCGCTCAAAGCCCTGTCCAAGGGTTGACCCGCCCTCTTTGACGGGTTCCACATGTCACTGCGCGCTGCGGATCGCCCGGCCATTGGTCGGCTGCGGTGGGCGGGCGTTGTTGGGGAACAGTTGCGAAAACAGCCGAATTTGCTCGCGGCTGGCGGTGACAGGCTGCTTCAACACCATCCACAACACCCCTTCTGAGCAGGGTGGCGTGGTGAGCGAGCCCATGAACTGGTAGTAGCGCTGGTCTTTGGGCAGCAACTCCGTCAGGTCCACCATCTCGGCCGGCATGCGCACTTTGTCGCCAGATTCGAGCGGCATGTAGGTCCACACCTTGTTCATCAGGCTGTTGATCGTACCGGGGTCGATCAGCACCGCGATCACGGCCAGCTGGCCTTCGGTGCTCTTGTGCACCAGGTGGGCCACCATCGCAAAGCCTTTGTAGTTGATGCGCTCTTCGGACGGCTGATGGAAGTGGAATTGCAGCAACTCGTAGGTCGTTCCGCGCACCGTCAGCAGGTTACCCCGGTCCACGTCCACCTGGATGGTGTGGCCATTGTTGACCACTGTGGCGTTGCTGGGTCGGTAGTTGATTTGCAAGGGCTCTGCGGGGCCTTGCAGGGTGGCGGCGTCCTCGATGTTGATCGGAGATTGGCGTTTGCCCACGGCACAGGTGCTGAACTCGGGTTTGAGTTTGCCCCACGCCTGCGGGCCCCCTTCGCCTTCGTAGGCCCAGTGGATGTCGTGGCCACCCTCTGCGCCATGTCCTGTCATCGCCGCGGCTTTGGCTTGGATGTATTCACGGCTGCTTTGCGATGGTGCAGGGGTGCCGTGGCCGTGGTCTTCCAGCCGCACGATGGCTCGGCGGGCCGGCACGTAGGCCGGGGCATGGGCTGCTGGCGCAGCCCCGTGACCGCCGTCGCTCTTTTTGCTGGCAGCCTCAGTCACCAGTTGCACGCTTTTGGACTGGCCTTTGCTTTTCTCAATGGTTTCTTTGAGCTGTTCCGTGCTGATCTTGGCAGAGGCGGCTTTCAGCGCTTCTTTTTCTGCTTCTGCCTTGGTTTTCAATTCATTTGGCGCGATCACGCGGGGCTTGGGCGGATCGTCGTTGGCACGGGCTGAAAACACCGCGCCCGTGATCAGCACCAAAGTGGCAAGTGGCCAGCGCCACGCCAACAAACGTTGTGTGACCCTGGGTTGGGCTGTGGCTGTCGTGGGGGAGGGCTTGGTCATGCTGGGTACTCGCTCTGGCGTCATTCCCTATCAGTATCGACAGCAAGGGCTTTGAACTTGAGCCGGGCGCCAAATGTGCCACTGCCGTGAGGGGTTATCCACATCAGCGCATCGCCGCAATGGCCGCACAGGGTGCTCCGGCCAATCGGGCGCGGGTATAGTCCTCAGGGTGAGCATCCATACCGACGATTTCGCCCCCGTTCCCCAGCAGCGCATGGTCTCTGCGGACCCGGTATCGCCCAAAGAAGAAGCGATCGAACGGGCTTTGCGCCCCAAACTCCTGCAAGAGTACGTGGGCCAAGCCAAGGTGCGCGAACAGCTCGAAATCTTCATCGGCGCGGCGGTCAAACGCCAAGAAGCGCTGGACCACGTCCTGTTGTTCGGCCCCCCGGGTTTGGGCAAAACGACCTTGTCGCACATCATTGCGCAGGAATTGGGTGTCAATTTGCGTCAAACCAGTGGCCCGGTGCTCGAAAAGCCCAAAGACTTGGCGGCTTTGTTGACCAACCTGGAAAAGAACGACGTTCTCTTCATTGACGAAATCCACCGCCTGAGCCCGGTGGTCGAGGAAATCCTCTACCCCGCGCTGGAGGATTACCAAATCGACATCATGATCGGCGAGGGCCCAGCAGCGCGCAGCATCAAGCTCGACCTGCAGCCCTTCACCCTGGTCGGCGCCACCACGCGCGCTGGCATGCTGACCAACCC
>CAZHDP010000560.1:0-2207 GCA_964531605.1 uncultured Burkholderiaceae bacterium
CGGCCCGAGTGTGCCGGTGCAGGAGCCAAGCGGTGGCCTGTTTGTGGCCATGGGGATCGAGCTGGCCAAAAAAGTGTTGGCGATATACCTGGCCTCGGTACCCACGTATTCGGCGGTGTACGGCGCATTCGCCACCTTCCCCATCTTGCTGCTGTGGATTTACGTGGTGTGGGTCATTGTGCTGTTGGGCGCCGTACTCGCCGCCTATTTGCCCAGTTTGCTCACGGGCGTGGCGCGCACCAGTGGCACGCCGGGGTGGTCGTTTCAGCTCGCGTTAGAAGTCTTGCAAATGCTGCATCAGGTGCGTCTCAAGCAACCTGCTGGATGGGTGCGCAGCGAAGTGGCCAGCCACCTGTTGATCGACCCCATTCAGCTGGAACCGGTCTTGGAAGCCTTGATGGAGTTGGACTGGGTGGGCCAACTGGAGCCAACGGACGCGTCCCCGGAACCTCGGCTCATGCTGTTGGTGGATCCTGGTCTCACGCCATTGTCCCCACTGGTCGAACGACTGCTTTTGCGGCCCAACACACCGGTTCAAAAATTTTGGGACAATGCTCATCTAATGTCCTTGAAACTTCGGGACGCGCTTGAATAGTCTGGATTCATTGCTATCAAAATGATAGATTTCCACGGGTCGACGATCACTGCTTCCGTCATGCCCACACAGGTGGGCAGGTTTCAAATCGTGCGGCGGTTGGGGCACGGTGCGCAAAGTGTGGTCTACCTGGCGTTTGACCCTCAGTTGCACAGGGAAGTGGCCGTTAAGGTGTTCAAAGGCGACGCCGCCAAGGCTGACGTGCTGTTGAACGAGGCGCGCTCGGTCAGCCGCCTCAGCCACCCGTCCATCATCCCCGTGTTTGAGGCCGCGCACGATGCCGAAGACGGCACCGCTTACCTGGTGTTCGAGTATGTGGCGGGCCCCACGTTGGCTGAGGTGTTGCGCCAACAAGGCGCGTTGGACCCGCTGCTGGCTGTCAAGATGCTGCTGCCTGCGCTGGACGCCGTGGCCTACGCGCATGCGAATGGGGTGATCCACCGTGATCTCAAGCCGTCCAACATCTTGATGGACCGGCGTGGCATGGCCAAGGTGATGGACTTTGGCATCGCGGTGCGCCAGGTCAAGGTCGACGAAGACGCCGTTTTGCAGCAGGACGAAGACAACCTCAACGCCTTGGTCGGCACCCCTGCGTACATGGCGCCGGAGTATGTTCAGTACCACCGGGTGTCCGCGCAGATGGACATCTTTTCAGCAGGCTTGATCCTGTACGAAATGCTCACAGGTCGCCGCGCTGCGCCGGGAGAGTCGGGCATCCAGGCGATCCATTTTTTGATCAACCATGATGTGGTGTTGCCCGATGTCCTGGCCCACCCGGTGGACGATCGACTGCGCGCGGTCTTGTCGCGGGCACTGGCCCGTGACCCCGCGCTGCGTTTTGTGCGGATGGCTGATTTTGTGCAGGCCCTGAGGTCGTGGGTGGAACCGCAGCCCGAGCCATTGGACCCTGTGGACAGCGGTGCCAACGCAACAGGTGGGCGCTTGGGTGCCGTGGTCAACGCAACAGCGCAGGCAGTCGCCCTTGAAGGTTTGTTGCGTCGCATGCGGCTCAAAAGCGAATTGCCGGCCTTGCCCGAATCCCTGTCGCAAATCACGCGCTTGGCCTCATCGGACCATCAAAACCTGGGGGTGATCACCGCAGCCATCTTGCAGGATGCGGCGCTTACCCACAAGCTGTTGCGCATGGTCAATTCCGCCATGTACCGGGGATTTGGCGGGGGGGCGGTCAGCACCGTGTCGCGGGCTGTGCAGTTGTTGGGCTACGCGGCAGTCCGCACGGCCGCCAGTGCGCTGCCCTTGTTGGATTTGGGTAAAAACCAGGTGCAGTCTGCCCGCGTGTTAGACGAAATGGTGTTGGCTCACTTCTGTGGTGTGTTGGCACGCGAGCTGTCGGGTTTGCGCGAAAAGGACGCCGAAGAGTCGTTCGTTTGCGGCAGCGTGAACCGCTTGGGCAACGTGCTGGTGGCCTGCTACTTCCCGGAAGAGGCCGGTGAGATCGAGCGCTTGTGCCTCACTGGCAAGGTGACACGTGACCGTGCCATTCGGCAGGTGCTGGGTTTGGGTTACGAGGCTTTGGGCATGGGTGTGGCCAAGCATTGGGGGCTGCCCGATGATGTGGTGCGCAGCATGCGGGCGCCCACCGATGCACCGT
>CAZHDP010000561.1:0-2198 GCA_964531605.1 uncultured Burkholderiaceae bacterium
ACGAAGCCTTCCAGCAGGCAGGCAACGCTGCCGAGTTCGGCAAAAGTGCCGACCTCACCGGCCGTTCAGACATTTGGGACCCATTGGCCATCGAGATCGAAAAGCACTGGTTGTTTGGCGTCGGTTATGGGGGCTTTTGGCTGGGGCCGGGCAGTGCCTCCCAACCCATTTTGGACCGCTTGCCCTGGATTCCTTATCAGGCGCACAACGGCTATCTCGACATTTTGAATGAGCTCGGAGCCATTGGCATGACGATGTTCATCGGTTTGCTGTTGGCCCATGTGCGAGACCTGTTCAACATGATGCGTTTTGACCGCACGGGCGCCGCGCTGTTTGCCTCCATGCAGACCACGCTGTTGGTTTCTAACCTGACCGAAAGCTCTATCTTCCGAGGGGTCACCTTTCAATTCTGGCTGTTTGTGCTCTTGTGCGTCAGTGTGAACACCGCCTTGCGTCGCCATCGCGTTTCTCAGCCCCCCGCGCCGCCTGCGCCAACGCATGCGGTGTCGGCCAAGGTACAGTCTCAACGCAAGCCCAGCTTGATCCACCCATCCCCCTCAGGTCCGACATGAGTTTTCAACCTTGCCGTCCAGGCACATCTTTTCCGTTGCGAGCACTGTCCCTGTGCCTGCTCTTGGCCTGCGGTCAAGGCGCACAGGCCATGACCGATTTGGTCTTGCAACTGGATTCATCCTGGCGTTATGACTCCAATCCTTTGCGTTTCACCGACGATGCCAATGTGCCTGCTGCCATCGGGCATGATCGCAAAGGCGACTCGATCATGACCACGGATGTTCGGGGTGCGGTAGTGGTGCCGCTCGACTCGCCCCAGACCCGTTTGATCTTGACTGGGCAATTGGGTCGTCGCAGCTACGATCAATTGACCCAACTGGACAACACCGAATACGCCTACCGTGCCGCGTTGGAGTGGCGCCTGGGTGACCTGTGGCGGGGTGAACTGTCTCACCGCGATGAGAACCAACTGTTCAACTACCAAAACGGCGGGCTCACCACACGTGAAATGGTTCGTTCCATCACCGAGCTGGGCGAAGTGGCGCTGCGTGTCACCCCATCGCTCGAAGTACCGTTGACCCTGCGCAGTCGGCGCATCAATTACGAAACGCCTGTCAACGCGGGGTATGACAGTGAAGAGCGCAGCATGGATTTGGGCCTGCGTTACCAGGCGACCACCCAATCTGGCGTGCGCGGGGGGCTGCGTCGCTCAACCCTCACGTACCCCCATCGCAGTGCAGCCCAGGCGACCACCCTGGACACCGGTTTTGCCGACACAGAGTTGTACCTGGACGGCGATTGGCAATACAGCGTGATGACCCGTTTCAGCGGCCGAGTGGCTGCGCAAAAGCGTGCGTATGACAACCTGGGTCAAAAAAACTTTTCGGTGTTGACCACCGATCTGCGTGTGCTGCACGACTACTCGCCATTGACCCGGTTCACCCTTGAAGTGTGGAACCGCCCCTACGGCCTGACCGACCCCTTGACGCTTTACATGATCACCACAGGTGGGCAGTTAGGGGTGCGCTGGCAAGGTACGCCGAAGACCCGGGTGAACCTGTCGTTTGCCAAAGAACAGCAAACCTACCAGTACGCCACACTGGGCCCAGGCCAATCCAACCCTAAATTGGACCGCACCCGCATCGGCGGTGGCGTGGTTTACGCGTGGACGCCATCGGTGCGGATTTATGTGGACGGCTACCGCGAACGCTTGGACCGAGGTAACCTGGGGGCAGGCATCAGCCAGACGTTTGTCCGGGCAGGTGTGGAATACACCTTTGAGAACGTCTCTGGCTTGGCGCAGCGCACGGGCTTAGGCGACCGCCGGTGAACGCCTTGAACCTCAAAATCCAGCGCTGGTTGGCGTTGCGGACCCAGCGCCACATGCTGCGTTTGCAGGGGTCTTGTGGGGTGGTCAGCTTCAGTTTTGACGATGCGCCGCGCACCGCTTGCACCACGGGGCGAGGCGTGCTTGAACGCCACAACGTGCTGGGCACCTGGTACATCGCTGGCGGTTTGACCGACCAGCCTGAGCAAGGTCGCATGTGCCATTCCGCGCAAGACGTGCGCTCTCTGGTGGCGCAAGGGCACCACGTGGGTTGTCACACGTTTTCGCACACCCCGTGCACGCTGCTTTCCAGGGCTGACATGGCAGCAGAGTTGGGCCGCAATGCCCGATTTCTGGA
>CAZHDP010000562.1:0-2188 GCA_964531605.1 uncultured Burkholderiaceae bacterium
GGCAAATCTTGCAGACGGCTGTGGTGGGGCGATACCCAGGCGTCTCGAGGGTCTTCGCGCTCCATCACGCAAGCCAGTGCAAAACCCTCGGGCAAATCCATGGGCACGTCTTTGAGCGAGTGCACGGCAATGTCAGCACGACCCTCTTCCAACGCGACTTCCAGCTCTTTCACAAACAAACCTTTGCCGCCCACTTTGCTCAACGAGCGGTCCAAAATCTGGTCGCCCTTGGTGGTCATGCCCAGCAGGGTGACGCGGTGGCCCAGCCCTTCCAACAACGCCTTGACATGCTCGGCTTGCCAGAGCGCAAGGCGGCTTTCGCGGGTGGCGATCACGATGGGCCGATTGCTTGAAAGATCGTGAGGAAAGGCGGTAGTCAAAACGGTAACCTGTTCGTAATTGGGGGGCGGTCGCAGATGCTAGCATGGCCCTTGCTTTGCCTCTTCCATGAGCCACCCCATGACCACCACTGCCCACGCCGCTCCCGCGACTGCCCTGCCCCAACGCAAACGCGCCAACAAAGACCAGCCGCTCATCGACGACATCCGCCTGCTGGGTCGCTTGCTCGGCGATGTGATCAGAGAGCAAGAAGGTGGCGACGCTTTCGAGCTGATCGAGCAAATCCGCAAACTGTCGGTCGCGTTCCGACGGGACGCCGATCAAGACGCTGACAAGGCCCTTAAAAAGCTGCTCAAAGGCTTGAGTGGCGACCAAACGGTGAGCGTGATCCGTGCCTTCACCTATTTCAGCCACTTGGCCAATTTGGCCGAAGACCGCCACCACATCCGTCGCCGCACCATCCATGAGCGTGCAGGCGACACGCAAGAAGGCAGCATTGAAGTCGCCTTGGCGCGCCTGCGCTGGGCTGGCATCGCCCCCAAAGCCATTGCCAACACCTTGGCCCAAAGCCATGTGTCACCGGTGTTGACGGCCCACCCCACCGAAGTCCAGCGCAAAAGCATCCTGGACGCTGAACGCGGCATTGCTCAACTGCTGACGGCGCGTGACGAGGTGAAGGCGCGCATGCTCACCGGCCAAAAAGACGCGCTGGCCCCACAAGAGCTGGCCAGCAATGAAGCACAAATCCGCGCCCGGGTCGTGCAACTGTGGCAAACCCGTTTGCTGCGCTTTTCCAAACTCACCGTGGCAGACGAGGTGGAAACCGCCCTGAGCTATTACGAAGCCACGTTTTTGCGTGAAATTCCCAAGCTGTACGCGTCCCTCGAAGCTGATCTGGGCAACCCCCATGTGGCCAGCTTTCTGAAAATGGGGCAATGGATCGGTGGCGACCGCGACGGCAACCCCAATGTGAGCGCGCAAACCCTCGAATACGCGCTGCGCCGCCAGGCCGATGTGGCCATCCGGCACCACTTGACGGAAGTCCACTACCTGGGCAGCGAGCTGTCCATGTCAGCGCGGCTGGTGGACATGTCCGACGCCATGCGCGTGCTGGCAGAGCGTTCGCCCGACACCAACGAGCACCGTTTGGACGAGCCCTACCGCCGTGCCCTCACCGGCGTCTATGCCCGCTTGGCTGCCACGCTGAAGGCCTTGACCGGGGGTGATGCGGCACGTCATGCGGTGGCCCCTCAAAACGCCTACCTGACCGCCGAAGAGCTGCTGGCCGACCTGCGCACCATCGACACCTCCTTGCGTGAACACCATGGCGCTGCGCTGGCCACCCAGCGCTTGCACCCGTTGATCCGGGCGGTTGAGGTGTTTGGCTTTCACCTGGCCACGGTGGACTTGCGACAAAGCTCTGACAAGCACGAAGAGGTGATCACCGAATTGCTGGCCCAAGCCCGAGTCGCACCCTGCTACAGCGCCTTGGACGAACCAGCCAAGCAGGCGTTACTGTTGGACTTGTTGAACGATGCGCGCCCGCTGCGCGTGGTGGGGGCCAGCTACAGCGAACTCACGGTCAAGGAAATCACCATCTTTGAAACCGCCAAACGGGTGCGTGAGCACTACGGCACCCAAGCGATACGCCACTACATCATCAGCCACACCGAGACCGTCAGCGACTTGCTGGAAGTGTTGCTCTTGCAAAAAGAGGTGGGCCTGATGCAGGGCACCCTGGACGGCCCCTGCCGCGCCGACCTGATCGTCTCGCCCCTGTTTGAGACGATTGAAGACCTGCGCAATGCGGCCCCCATCATGCGGGCGTTTTATGCGCTGCCCGGCATCG
>CAZHDP010000563.1:0-2188 GCA_964531605.1 uncultured Burkholderiaceae bacterium
GAAGAGCGCGGCCAGTCTGAAGCCATTGGGCGCAATATTTTTGAGATGGCGCAGCTCGAAGTGCCCATCATCACCACCATCATTGGTGAAGGCGGATCTGGTGGTGCCTTGGCGATCTCTGTGGGCGACCAAGTCGTGATGCTGCAATACGCCATCTACTCGGTGATCAGCCCTGAAGGCTGTGCCTCCATCCTCTGGAAAACCTCAGACAAAGCCCAGGAGGCTGCGGATGCTTTGGGCATCACATCGCACCGACTCAAAGGGCTGGGTTTGGTGGACAAGATCGTCAACGAGCCTGTCGGTGGTGCCCACCGTGACCCCAAGCAAATGGCCGCGTTCCTCAAGCGGGCCCTGACCGACGCTTACCGGCAAGTCAGCGACCTGAAGATCAAAGAACTGCTGGACCGCCGTTACGACCGTTTGCAGAGCTACGGGCGTTGGACCGACACCAAGGCAGACGCCAAAGGTGAAAGCAAATCGGAGCGCAACCGCCATTGAGCCCGTGACGCCCTCCATGCCCGCGAACCCCTGCCAACCCGGGGTAGACCGGCTGGTGGCTGGTCTCTTGCGGCAAAACGTGGACTGTCTGGGCGTGGCCTACAGCGGGGGTGCAGACTCCACCGCCTTGTTATTGGCCGTACACGAACGTTGGCCGGGCAGGGTGCAGGCCTTGCATGTCAACCATGGCATGCAGGCGGCGGCCAGTTCGTTTGAGCAACATTGTGTTCGTGTGTGTGGCGAGTTGGGCATCCCTCTGCACATCGCTAACCTGGCGGTGAAGCCGTCGCGTGGTGAGAGTCCCGAAGCCGCCGCAAGACAAGCCAGATATGCCGCTTTGGCAAGCCTGTCATCAAAGTTTGCTATTCAAAATATAGCAATTGCACAACATGCCGACGACCAAGTCGAGACTGTTTTATTGGCCCTGAGCCGGGGCGCTGGGGTGAAGGGGCTGAGCGGGATGCCCCCCTCATTCCATCGTCATGGGGTCCACTTTCACCGACCTCTGTTGGACGTCAGTGCAGCGGCCATTCGCGAGTGGTTGTCACATGCTGTTGTGGCTTGGGTTGACGATCCGAGCAACACCGACGAGAAGCTCACACGCAACCGCATCCGTCACCAATTGATGCCCGCCATCAGGCAGGCTTTTCCTGCTTTCAGGCAGACGGTTGCCCGCTCTGCACGGCATGCGGCTCAAGCGCAGCGTTTGCTGACCGAGTTGGCAGAACTTGACGCTCAAACAACGGGGATGCCACCCAAGCTCAAGGCCCTGCAAGGCTTGAACGAAGAGCGCCAAGCCAACCTGCTGCGCCACTGGCTGGTGCGCGACCATGGCGTCAGTGCCAGCGAAGCACAGATGACGGAGTTGCTCAAACAAATCGCCTCATGCCAAACCCGAGGCCACCGCATCCACCTGCGGGTGGCGCTAGGGCATGTGGACAGGGTTGGCGCAGCTCTAAAGTATTTGCCAGACCCCTCCCCGGTATAATTCGGCGGCCCCGAAACGGGGACACTTTTAACCACTTTCTTAAGCTTTTCAATGGCATTGATTGTTCACAAATACGGTGGTACTTCGATGGGCTCCACAGAGCGCATCCGCAATGTCGCCAAACGTGTCGCCAAATGGGCGCGTGCAGGTCACCAAATGGTGGTCGTGCCCAGCGCCATGAGCGGCGAGACCAACCGTTTGCTGGGGTTGGCCAAAGAGCTGGCACCGGCCAAGCAAACAGACACGTACAGCCGTGAACTAGACATGCTCGCTGCAACGGGTGAGCAAGCGTCCAGCGCCTTGTTGGCCATTGCACTTCAAGCCGAAGGCATGGCGTCGGTCAGCTACGCAGGCTGGCAAGTGCCCATCAAAACCAACAGCGCCTACACCAAGGCCCGCATCGAGTCCATCGAAGACAGCCGTGTTCGCGCCGATTTGGCTGCAGGCAAAGTGGTCATCGTGACAGGTTTCCAAGGGGTTGACGATCAGGGCAACATCACCACACTGGGTCGCGGCGGTTCCGACACCTCTGCAGTGGCGGTAGCAGCTGCCATGAAGGCTGCCGAGTGCTTGATTTACACCGATGTGGACGGCGTGTACACGACCGACCCGCGCGTGGTGCCCGAGGCACGTCGACTGCATACCGTGAGTTTTGAAGAAATGCTGGAAATGGCCTCCATGGGGTCCAAAGTATTGCAAATC
>CAZHDP010000564.1:0-2188 GCA_964531605.1 uncultured Burkholderiaceae bacterium
GCTGCTTCAAGCGCACGGCGCCGGACAAAACGGTGCAATGGATTTTTTCTGATGGCTTGGCCACGGTGTCTTTGTTCCTTGAAAATTTTGACCGCCAGCGCCATATCCACGAAAACCTGCAAGCCTTGGGTGCCACGCAATCTTTGAGCCGTCATCTCACGGACAAAGGGGGCGACTGGTGGCTCACGGTGCTGGGTGAAGTTCCTGCACAAACGCTGCAGGCTTTCGCACAAAGTTTAGAGCGCAAATAGCGCTGGTTTTGGAGATTGATGTGATGTTTCAGCAGTTCCTGAAAAAAGCCCGGGTGTCTTGGCTGTGCGCCGCAATGTTGACAGGCGTGAGTGTGGGGCTGGTCCCTTTTCAATTCGCCTCAGCCCAAACGCGAGGCTTGCCTGATTTCACCGACCTTGTGGAGCAAGTAGGTCCCTCGGTGGTGAACATCCGCACGATGGAAAAAGTCAAAAGTGCGGCGGGGCAGGGGGGCGGGAATGACGAAGAGATGCAAGAGTTCTTTCGTCGCTTTTTTGGACAACCTCTGCCAGGTGCCCCACGGCAACAAGGCCCTCGTCAAGGTCGCCCACAGCAACAAGAGGAAGAGCAACCACGGGGTGTTGGGTCTGGCTTCATCCTGACCTCCGATGGTTACGTGATGACCAACGCCCACGTGGTTGACGGGGCAGACGAAATGATCGTCACTCTGACCGACAAGCGTGAGTTCAAGGCCAAGTTGATCGGCGCTGACAAACGCACCGATGTGGCGGTGGTCAAGATTGAGGCTACCGGCTTGCCAGCCGTCAAGATTGGTGATGTGAGCCGGCTCAAGGTCGGTGAATGGGTGATGGCCATCGGGTCTCCGTTTGGGTTGGAAAACACCGTCACGGCGGGCATCGTCAGCGCCAAGCAGCGCGACACGGGCGACTACCTGCCGTTCATTCAGACCGATGTGGCGATCAATCCAGGCAACTCTGGCGGTCCGCTGATCAACATGCGGGGTGAAGTTGTGGGCATCAACAGCCAGATTTACTCTCGCACAGGCAGCTTTGCCGGCATTTCATTCTCCATCCCGATTGACGAGGCCACCCGTGTCAGTGAGCAGTTGCGCTCGTCAGGCCGAGTCACTCGGGGTCGCATTGGTGTGCAGATTGCGCCTGTGACCAAAGACGTGGCCGAGTCCATTGGCCTGGGTAAACCACAGGGTGCGTTGGTCAGTGGTGTCGAGGGTGGTGGGCCTGCCGACAAAGCCGGTGTCGAGGCGGGCGACATCATCACCAAAGTTGACGGTAAATCGATTGAAAAGTCGTCTGACTTGCCCCGCGTGATCGGCAGTGTGAAGCCGGGTACCCGCAGCACGTTGACGGTGTTCCGACGCGGCAGTGCGAAAGACTTGGCCGTGACCGTCGGCGAATTTGAAGCTGAAAAAGTAGCGAAAAAATCAGAGAAAGAAGAAAAAGCCAAGCCTGTGTCTTCTGCGCAAATTTTGGGTTTGACCGTCAGCGATTTGACCGAAGCCATGCGCAAGGAGTTGAAGCTGCGCGGTGGCGTGCGTGTGGACGCGGCGTCCGAGGGGGCCGCTCGCGCAGGCTTGCGTGAGGGCGATGTCATTTTGGCTGTCGCCAATGTCGAGGTGAACAGTGTCAAAGAATTTGAAGCGGTGATGAGCAAGTCTGACAACACCAAGCCGGTGAACGTGCTGTTCCGCCGGGGTGAGTGGGCGCAGTACGCGTTGATTCGCCCTGTTCGCTGAGGGCATTGGGGTTTAAGTTTCCTTCCCCTCATGGCCCCGAAACAGCCTCGTTTCGGGGCTTTTTCTTGGCCAGCAGCGTGGCAGCGACAGCATTTGAAAATATTTTTCGATCAGCGGCAGACCTAGTTTGAAGTGTGCATGCACTAACTTGATTTTTTGCTACAACGATTTTGGATAGAATTACGGCCTTCTGGTACGAGGTTTTCGCATATTGATTTATCGGAAATCCACGATGCGGGATGAACACAGACTGTGCCCAGTTACTCCACAGATCACCCACAAGTTTTCCAGAGTTTTGCCTGATCCAATTGTGAATAACATGTGTATAAAATTGCTGTTGCAGTCCTGCAACGACCACAGTGTGGGTGTGGCAGAGGTTTACGAATGGGCCTTTTTGCCTACAATGAAGCTCCAACTATCGCAGTTGCCATTGATTGTTGGTTC
>CAZHDP010000565.1:0-2188 GCA_964531605.1 uncultured Burkholderiaceae bacterium
TGCCCGCGACCAATTCACGCGAAGATGCACCCCAGCCTGACGATGTCTCACTGGCTGGAGGATCCGTCCATGATTTCACCGTCCCTTTCACTGCCGCCAAGCGTTTGGCGCCTGCTGACCCTGGTTGGGCTGTTCACTGCTTTCCAGCATGTCTACTGGGCATTGCTTCCGCGCAATGGCGTGGATCCGCATCCCGTACCCAAAGCTTGGCCCTACGAGTTGGACTTCTGGTGGTATCTGCTCGGTAAACTGGGGCGGGCATTGTTACTGCCGGGTGGATCCCCGGGCTTTTCTCTCGGCCTTTCACTGCTTGTTGGCGCCACTGTGCTTCTTGGCATGTGCTGGGCCGTGAGGTACCTGGTGCGTTCAGCGCATGTCGATGATCGTTGGGTTCATTTGATGAGTGTCATCGGGCCGCTGTTTTCTGCGGTGGCGGTGTACTTGTTGATCGTGGCTGCCGGGCGGACCCATTGGCGCCCGGAAGGGGTTCGCCTGCCTTTGGAGATCTTCAACTTTGGCATGGAGCGATTTCATTATTTCTGGGTGATGCTGTGGTGGCCTTGGTGTGCCGGTGCGGTTTGCTTTATTTTGATGCGAACTCGGCCAGCGTCGATGACGTGGGTCCGTCGAATGAGCGTGCTTTTGGCTTCATTGGCCATTTTTTATGCTGTTGGCGCAGGGGCACTGCAACATAATCGATATTTTAGAGATGTCAGCGGTTCTCAGTTGGCACTCCGTGATTGTTTGATTGAACGCCTTCAGGCGGGGCGTCCACTGAAATGCCCGCAGGTCGACTTTTTGCCAGACCTTTCTAGGTCGTATGCCTATGCACGTTCGATTCATGCCTCATTTATCCGCTCCGTACCTGTTTTGCCATCCATGGATGGTTCGAATTCAGAGACGAGTCTGTATAAACTGAGTCGGGATCGGGCACAGGTGCAACCAGCGTGGCGCAATGTCATCTCGCACAGCAGCCTGCAGGGCATTGAAACAATCAATGGCCAGAATCCCCAGTGGTGGTTGCAATTGCCAGAAGTGTTGCCCATGAGCGCCTGCAGGATTCTGGAAGTTGTCATTCAGATGCAAAGCCCGCAAGCGGATATGGTGCGGGTCTATGCCCCGGTCGGGGCGCAAGATCAATTCGAGGTAGGGCGGTCGTTGGCTCAGCCTGTGCATGCACTGGAGGATGGTAGGTTCGAAACCTTGAGTTTTATGCTGGAGAATGCAATGGGTTTCGGTCATCAATTGCGAATTGACCTGGCTGCTTCGAACACCACCATGCGCTTGAAAGACATCGAACTGCGTTGCAAGCTCAGCGTGCCCTCTTGATGGCGTTGTGTTTATTTTTTGAATCGGTTCGCCTGGGTGTGAATCATTTATTGTTTTGAGTTGTGCAAAAGATCAACAATCTTTCAAGCCGGTTAGCCCGCTATCGCCCCCTGCTGGAGCAGGCCACGCAACGTGTCCTGGACAGCGGGTGGTTGGTGTTGGGGCCCGAGACCGCGGCGTTTGAAAAAGAGTTTGCTGCTTTCGTCGGCGTCGATTTTGCAGTCGGTGTGGCCAACGGCAGCGATGCCATTGAGTTGGCCCTGCGTGCGCTCGGGGTCGCGGCCGGCGATGTGGTGGCCACCGTTGCCAATGCCGGCATGTACACCTGTGGCAGCCTTTTACATCTGGGGGCGACTCCCTATTTCATGGATGTCGAGCTGCAGACCCAGTGTGTGTCGGTTGCTGAGGTGCAAAAGGCGCTGGAGGCAGGGGTGCAGGCCGTTGTGGTCACTCACTTGTACGGCCGCGCTGCGCCTGGCATCGATGTGATGGCCAAACTGTGCGCCGAACGCGGTGTGCCCTTGATCGAGGACTGTGCACAGGCGCATGGCGCAAGGGTGGCTGGGCGCCGCGTGGGGGCTTTTGGAGATGCCGCCTGTTTCAGTTTCTACCCCACCAAGAATCTGGGTGGGTTGGGAGACGGTGGCGCCGTGGTTTGCCGTGATCCGAAGACAGCGCAGGCCCTGGGTCAATTGCGCCAATATGGCTGGAGCCAGAAGTACACCGTCACTTATCCAGGCGGTCGCAACAGTCGCCTCGATGAACTGCAGTCCGCCTATTTGAGGATCTTTCTACCCTTCCTGGACCAGGACAATGCCAGGCGCCGTCATCTGGCCCAAGGCTATGTTCGTGGCCTGGT
>CAZHDP010000566.1:0-2176 GCA_964531605.1 uncultured Burkholderiaceae bacterium
GACCCATGTGGTCCACCACCACGGTGGTGGGCAGGGCAGTGAAGAAGTCCCACAGCTCGGGCAGGTCCACGGCCTCGAAGTAGATGACCACATGCCAACCCAGTTTGGCGATGCGGCCCGCGATTTCCAGCAGCTCGTCTTTGGGCGTGAAGTCCACCAAGCGTTTGACGAAGTTGAAGCGCACGCCGCGCACGCCAGCGTCGTGCAGGTCTTGCAACTCCTGGTCGCTGATGCTGCGTTTGACGGTGGCCACACCTTTGGCTTTGCCGTTGGAGGCTTTCAGCGCATCGACCAAAGCGCGGTTGTCTGCACCGTGGCAGGTGGCTTGCACGATCACGTTTTTGTCGAAGCCCAGGTGGTCGCGCAGGGCGAACAACTGCGCTTTGGACGCATCGCAGGGCGTGTACTTGCGCTCAGGGGCGTAGGGGAATTCCGCGCCAGGGCCAAACACGTGGCAATGCGCATCCACCGCACCTTCGGGCAGTTTGAACGTGGGGGTTGCTGGACCGGTGTACCAGTCCATCCAACCAGCGGTCTTGGTGAAATCACCCGAGGTGGGTTTGCTCATGCGTCGATTCCTTATTCGAGTTCGATCTTGGCGCGCTTGATGACGGCCGAGTAACGGCTGGATTCAGCCTGGATGAACTTGGTGAACTGGGGTTTGTCCAGGTTCAAAGGCACATAACCGAACGTCAAAAACTTCTCTTTCACATCGGGGCCGGACAAGGCTTCGGCAATGTCTTTGCGGATGCGCTCTTGCAAGGCCGGTGCCAGGCTCTTGGGGCCGACGATGGTGTTCCAGCCACTGACCTCGTAAGGCACAGCAGGCCCGCCAGATTCGGCCACGGTGGGCACGTCAGGGTAGGCTTCCATGCGTTTAGGGCCAGCCACCGCCAAAAAGCGCAGCTTGCCAGCACGGTACATGGGGCCAGCGGTGCCAGCAGAACCGATCGAGAAGCCCAACTCACCCGTGCCTACGGACGTGTACAGCTGGGTGGTTTCTTTGTATAAAACGTGTTCGTACTTGGTGCCAGTCAACTCTTCCAACTCTTCGACGCCCAGGTGCACGGGGTTACCGATGGACCAGGAGCCGTAGTTGATCTTGCCGGGGTTGGCCTTGGCGTCTGCAATGATGTCAGAGACCTTTTTGTACTTGCTGTCGGTGGGGACCACAAAGAACAGGAAAGACTGGAACATCGGCGCGATAGGCTCAAAGTCTTTGGTCACGTCGTACGGCAATTTTTTGAACATGTAGGGGTAAGCCGTCAAGTGCACGCTGTCGAGCTGCAACAGGTCATGGCCATCTGTTGCACCACGCTTGAACGCGTCGATGGCGATGAAGCCATTGCCACCAGGACGGTTTTCCACCACCACAGGCTTGCCCCATTTTTTAGACAGCTTGTCAGCCAACAGGCGCGCGATGCCATCAGGACCACCACCCACAGGGTAAGGGTTGATGATGCGGACGGTTTTGGTGGGCCATTCCTGGGCAGAAGCGGCGGCGGGGAAGAGGCTGGCCAGCGCCACGGCAAGGCCTGCAGACACAAGGGCTGCGCGGCGAACGGGTTTGAAAGTACTCATGAAAGTCTCCTGGTTGATGTGAAAGGTGATGAGAAAAAAGGATATCTGCAGAAAAAATCAATCTGGTTTGATGTTGGCGTCGCGCACCAACTTGGCATAACGGGCACGCTCGGAGCGGATCAGGGCGCCGAAATGCTCGGGTGAACCCAGTTCCACTTCGCCCCCCACCGCCGACATGCGCTCACGCACTTCGGGGGTTTGCAAGGCCTTTTGAACTTCGGCATGCAACCGTGCAATCACCGGCTTGGGGGTGGCTGCTGGGGCCACGAAGCCGTACCACACCGAAGCCTCAAAGCCCGGGAACCCGCTCTCAGCGATCGTGGGCGCATCGGGGAAGATGCTGGTGCGCTTTTGGCTCAAGACCGCAAGCACCTTGAGTTTGCCGCTCTTGTAATGGGGCAACACTTCCAGCGCATTCACAGCCACCAGCGGCAACTGACCACCGATCACGTCGGTGATGGCGGGCGAGCCCCCTTTGTAGGGGATGTGCTGCAGGTTGATACCCGCGGCGCTGGCGAACAATTCCAAAGCCATGTGCGGTGTGGAGCCATTGCCTGGCGATGCAAAGGCCAGTCCACCAGGCTTGGCCTTGGCC
>CAZHDP010000567.1:0-2170 GCA_964531605.1 uncultured Burkholderiaceae bacterium
CGATCCATCTGGTTCATGCGTTCAGTGGGCTCATGGCGAACAGGCGGGTTGGCAACAGGAATGTCAGCCACCGACGCGCCGGGCACCGTGTCGCTGTCACTGACTTCCAGCAACTTCTGCAGTCGCTTTTTGGCCAGTGAGGCATAAATGCCCACAGGAAATCGTTCTAAAAAGCCATGCAGGTCATCCGGCTCGCGGGAATCTTTCACATCTTTCCAGTAGACCAGTTCCATCTCTTGAGCGACCTGAGATGGCGACGTGGCCTCTCCTGGCGTGGTGACGCCCAAGCCCGTTGCGCTGAGCAAACGGCGTGAATCGGGCGTCGAACGGGGCTCAGCAGAGGACCTGGTCACAGGCGGTACGATGGTGCGGTCCTGTGCTTGTTGGCCCGCAGCCCACAAAGCGTCAGCAAACTCGCGGGCTGTGGCGTACCGTTGATCTCTCGATTTGGCAAGCGCCTTGACCATGACGGCGTCAAGCGCGGGCGGCAACTGAGGGTTGAGACGGCTGGGTGCTGCGGGAAGGCTGTCGATGATCTGGTGGATGACGGCAAAATCATTCTCGCCATTGAAGGGTCGGTACCCGGTGAGCAACTGGTACAACACCACAGCAGCAGAGAACAGATCGGCGCGAGCATCAATCGCCAAGCCTTGGACTTGCTCCGGCGACATGTACTTCAGGGTTCCCACAATCGACCCTTTGGTTCGGGTGTGGTCGCCAGAGTCTTGCATGCGCGCGACCCCGAAATCCGTCAGCTTGACCCGGCCGCTGGCCTCCATGAGCAAATTGGCTGGCTTCACGTCGCGGTGGATCACCCCCTGCTGGTGTGCGTATTCGAGGGCACTCAACACGTCACCGACCATGCGCAGGGACTCGTCCAGGGTGTACCGTGCGCCTCGGTCTAAGTGATGCTTGAGGTCATCCCCCTGAACATGCTCCATCACAAGGTAAGCAATATCACCGTCTCGGTCGGAGTCGTACACGCTGACGATGTTGGGGTGTTGAAGGCGAGCGGCAGAACGCGCTTCGGTACGGAAGCGAAATTCGTAATCGTTGAGCTCTGTGGGTGACAGACTTTCAACTCGAATGGTCTTGATGGCCACCAGGCGATCCAGGTTGGGATCGCGGCCCTCAAACACCAAGCCCATGGCCCCCTTTCCGAGCACACGGATCAATTCATAGCGGCCAAGTTTATTGGCACTCATGGTGTGAGGTCAGGGAGCGTGAACACAATGCACTGATTTTAAAGGACAGCTTGTACAAACCTGCGTCTGACATAGACACCCAAGCTGAACCTCAAGAGGGAGACCCAAAACAAAACGGTCCCGAAGGACCGCTTTGTTCATCTCTGGGACGTTGAACTCAATCAGACAGAAACGCCTGTTGCAACATCTTGGTATTCCTGGATTTGGTCAAAATTCAGGTATTTGTAGATTTGGCTGCCATCTTTGTTGATCACACCCATGTCAGCTTGGTATTCCGCAACGGTGGGGATGCGACCAAGTTTGGAGGCAATCGCGGCCAATTCCGCAGACGCCAAATACACATTGGTGTTTTTGCCCAGACGGTTAGGGAAATTGCGCGTGGAGGTAGAAACCACCGTTGCGCCTTCACGCACTTGAGCTTGGTTGCCCATGCACAAAGAGCAGCCAGGCATTTCGGTACGCGCGCCTGCAGCACCGAACACACCATAGTGACCTTCTTTGGTCAGCTCTTGTGCATCCATCTTGGTGGGTGGTGCGAGCCAGAGCTTGACGGGGATGTCGCGCTTGCCTTCAAGCAGCTTCGAGGCTGCACGGAAGTGACCGATGTTGGTCATGCAAGAACCAATGAACACCTCATCAATTTTGGTGCCAGCGACATCAGACAAGAGTTTGGCATCATCAGGGTCGTTAGGGCAGCACAACACGGGCTCTTTCAGGTCGGCCAAGTCGATTTCGATCACGTGCGCGTATTCAGCGTTCTTGTCGGCTTCCAACAGATTGGGCGCAGCCAACCAGGCTTCGACAGCCTTGATGCGGCGTTCCAATGCACGCTTGTCGGCGTAACCGTCGGCGATCATGTTCTTCATCAGCGTGATGTTGCTGGTGAGGTATTCCTTGACCGGAGCGGGGTTGAGCTTGACGGTACAACCGGCAGCAGAGCGCTCAGCAGAGGCATCGGACAGTTC
>CAZHDP010000568.1:0-2169 GCA_964531605.1 uncultured Burkholderiaceae bacterium
TAGCGGCCGAGCGCCACACCTGCACGGTGCGCCACTGCCCCCGTTTTCGCGATTGCAGCTACTACCAAGCGCGCAACCGCCTGGCAGAGTCGAATGTGATCGTGGCGAATCATGACCTGGTACTGGCATCTCTGGGTACCAAGACCCTGCCGGACCTGGACAACTGCCTGGTGATTTTTGATGAAGGCCACCACCTGCCGGCGGTTGCACTGGACCAGTTCTCCAGCAGCATGGACTTGAGCAGTCTGCGTTGGCTGGACCGCCTGCCCAAAATCCTGCAAGAGGTCAGCAGCAGCCTGCAATTGCAGCTCTCGGAAGACGTGACCACGGTGGCGAGCCAGCTGAAAGCCGCGCTGACCCAACTGGCCCGTATCGCCATGGATATGGTGCACGACAGCACCGATGGCAAAGACGGCACGCTGCGCTTTGCCAATGGCAAGTTGCCTGACACCTTGACCGACCCGGTCACCCTGATCCATGGCCATGCTGAAGGATTGTCCAAAGCGCTCGAAGCATTGGGGGCCGAGGTCAAACTACTGGCGAAGGAGGACCCGCCCCAGGCCCTGCGCTGCTCACAGCTTTTTGCCAAGATGGGGGCGTTGGCACCCAAGCTCGGCAGCGTGGTCTCTACGAGTTCCTTATTGCTCGAGCATGGCGCTCAGCCCCTGGCCAAGTGGCTGCAGGCGCGCAGCGAGTCCGGCTATTTGGTTCTCACGGCGCACGCCTGCCCCATCGTGCCGGGTGACTTGTTGCGCCAGTTCTTGTGGAGCCAGGTGCGCGGTGCCGTGGTCACGTCAGCCACACTGGCCAGCTGCGGTAGCTTTGACTATTTTTTGCAAGAGGCAGGCTTGGCCAACAACCCCAACGCTACAGCCCTGGAGGTGAGCAGCCCCTTCAATTACGCAGCCCAAGGTACGCTAACCGTGGTGCAGACCAGGGCCGACCCCAAAGATGCCACGGCCTACACCGCCGAGATGGTGGCCGCGCTGATGCAGGATATTGCCGAAATCAAGCGCGGTGCTCTGGTGTTGTTTACCTCCAAAGCACAGATGCGCACCGCCACCGAGGCCCTGCCCGGCTACCTGCAGGACATGGTGCTGGTGCAGGGGACGGCTTCACGCGCCAAGCTACTGGCCACGCACAGCGCTCGGGTAGAAACGGGTTACCCGTCGGTCATCTTCGGCTTGCAATCCTTTGGCGAAGGTCTGGATTTGCCGGGTGCATTGTGCGAGACGGTTTTTATCACCAAGCTGCCGTTTGCCCCGCCCTCTGACCCGGTAGACGAGGCGCGTGCAGAGTGGCTGCGCAGTGTCGGGCGCGACCCGTTTAACGAGCTGGTGATTCCGGCCACTGGCATCAAACTCTTGCAGTGGACGGGGCGGGCGATCCGCACAGAAGACGATCTGGCCGCTGTGGTCTGTTACGACAAACGCCTGGTGCTACAGGCCTACGGTCGTCGCATGCTGGCGGGGCTACCGCCCTACCTTCTGGAGAAGCGGGTGCTGTAGTCAGGCCGCGAGGTGCTGCTTAAAACGCGCCTGAATGCCAACCATGGTGGCGTCATTCAAGCGATTGCCATACTGGGTCACCACGGCGCCTGCCGCCTCGTTAGCCAGCCAAGCGGCCTGGGTCAAGTCGTACCCGTGAGTCACCGCATACAAAAAGGCTCCCGCAAACATGTCACCCGCACCATTGGTATCCACCGCGACCACATGGGCTGCGGGCACCGGTGTGCGGCGGCCGTTTTCCAGAACGATGCAACCTTTGGCACCACGCGTCAGGCAGACCACACGCGCCAATCGACTGATCTGATCGCATACGGCGTCCAAATCCTGCGTGTCGCACCAGGTAGTCGCTTCCTCTTCGTTGCAGAACAAATAGTCCAGGCCACCCTGGTCGCTGGCCAACATGGCCTCCAGACCGGCACGGCAAAAGTTGATCATGCTCATGTCGCTCAAGGTAGCGGCCAGCTTCACACCGGCCGCCTTGGCGATAGCGCGCCCTTGCAGGGCTGCATCTAGACCTGTGGGGCTTGCGGCCAGGTAGCCCTCCATGTAATAGACCTTGGACTTCGCAATGTCCTTGGGGTGCAGGGCTGTGTAGTCGATATCGGCAGTAGCACCCAAAAAAGTGCTCATGCTGCGCTCAGCATCGGGGGTCACCATGACC
>CAZHDP010000569.1:0-2168 GCA_964531605.1 uncultured Burkholderiaceae bacterium
TGGTCGCAGCTGTTGCGCACCAGGTGGGTCAGCGGGTCGGTGATCTTCTCGACCAAACCTTTGTCCAACTCGGTGGCTTCCCCCAAGGTGACCAGCTCGACTTTCTTGCCCAACTTGCTGGCCAAGTCGCGCAACATGCGCGGAAAACGACTGAACACGATCGACATCGGGATCATGCGGATCGACATCACCGACTCTTGCAAATCACGGGTATTGCGGTCAAGGTCAGCCAAGCCAGCCAGCAACTGCTGGTTGGCCACCGGGTCCAGCGCGGTGCTGTTTTGGGCCAACATGGCCTGCGTGATCACCAACTCGCCCACCAGGTTGATCAACTGGTCCACCTTGCTGATGGCCACGCGGATGGTGCTGGCCTCGGCGTTGGTGTGGGCACCCCCTGCAGCGGCTTTGTCGCGGGACGCGGCAGCCACGGGGGCCTTTTTATCCAGCGCATCCAAAGGCTCTTGCATCCGAGGCGCAGGGGCTGGTTCGGCCGCTTTTTCAACGGGTGCACCGGGTGCATTCTCAAAGAAACCAAAGCCCGGTTCTACGGGTGTTGCCAGGGCATCCATGTCGCGGATCACGACTTGGTCTTTGTTCACATGGAACACAAACAAGTCCAGTAAATCATCGTCGCTGGACGAGGTTTCCACGGCAAAGACACGGAAGTCACTGCGGTCGGTGGCCAGGGTTTTGATGGTGCCCAGACCGGGGATGTCACGAAACAACTCTTGCAACGCATCGGCTTGCTCAGGGCGCTGCAGCGGGCCGATGTGGATTTCCAGTGAGCGCACTTTGGGCGCACCGCTGGGCGCGGACGGGGCGGCCTGTGGTGCTGGCACGGGTGCAGCCACGACCACAGGCGCTGCGACCGGCGCGGGAGCAGGAGCTGCTGCCATCGCTGGCGCTTGAGCGACAGGGTCGGCGGCATCAACACCTGACGCCAGGTCCCGAATGCGGCTCACCAAGCTGGCGGTCTGCGGCGCCTCGACGTCTGAGCCCTGGTGGCGTGCCAGTAGCCCACGCAACGCGTCGGAGGACTCCAGCAAAACGTCCACCATCGCCGCAGTCGGCTTGAGCTCGTGGCGGCGCAGCCGGTCCAGCAAGGATTCCATTTGGTGCGTCAATTCAGCCACGTCGGCAAAACCGAAGGTGGCTGCGCCTCCTTTGATGGAGTGGGCACACCGGAAGATGGCATTCAACTCTTCGTCGTCGGCTTGATTGACGTCCAGGTTGAGCAGCATCTGCTCCATTTGGTCAAGGTTTTCCCCGGCTTCTTCAAAAAAGATCTGATAAAACTGCGACAGGTCAATGTCGCCACCACTGCTCTGGTGCTGCTGAGCTTCACTCATGACTTGCTCCTCGTTTCCTACGGGTTTACCGAATGACCTTTTTCAGGACTTCCAGCAGCTTATTGGGGTCAAACGGCTTCACCAACCATCCGGTCGCCCCTGCCGCCCTGCCAGCTTGCTTCATCTGGTCGCTGGATTCGGTTGTCAAAATCAAAATGGGGGTGTTCTTGAACTGAGGGCTTTCGCGCAGCTTTCGGGTCAACCCCAAACCGTCCAAGCGAGGCATGTTCTGATCGGTCAGCACCAAATCAATGTGGTGCGACAGGGCTTTTTCAAACCCATCCTGACCATCCACCGCTTCAATGACGTGGTACCCCGCGCCGGTCAGCGTGAAGGACACCATTTTTCGCATGGACGCAGAGTCATCAACGGCGAGGATTGAGGGCATACAAGACTCCAACTGAAAAATTAATTTTTTGATTCACGGCAAATGCGTCGCTGTCCGCACTTTAAAAAAGCTCTATCGATCCGGCATCCATCTCGTCTTGGGTGACGGGATTGGGCCGATCAGGTATGGCCTGGACGATGACCTGGACTTCGTCTTCATCTGGCTCCATGGTTTCGGACGCGAGGCGATCAGCACAACCTTTGATCACTTTGGTGGTGTGCACAATCAATTGCGAGGCCATGTCTTGGAACTGCAACTCTGTCACCGCTGAATGCAAGGCCTGACGGATGGCCAAGATGTCAACCGGGCCTTTGCCATCCGGACCACAAGCGGCCATCCCGGCATTGGCCGTCGAAAACCGTTCAAGCAGGGTGTCCGCTGCGTGACCAATCAGGCCTTCAAGCCGATTCAGGTCATTCAACACAATCAAC
>CAZHDP010000570.1:0-1709 GCA_964531605.1 uncultured Burkholderiaceae bacterium
GTCTGGTACAACAAAAATGTTTCCAAGATGGCATGAGGGTGGCGGAGGTAAAGGTCGTCTGAGGCAACCTCCAGCATGCCGGCCTTGTCGTGGAACCGCTCGTTGATGGGGCGCAACGCGTGGCCCGAGGGGTTCAGCCGCTCTTCGATGTTGAGCAGCAAAATCTGGTTCAGCTGGGCGACGGCCTTGGCCGCCCAGTAATAGCGGCGCATCAGGGCTTCGCTGGCCCGCACAGGCAGTTTGCCATCGCCGCCGCTGGAGGTGTAGCCAAATGATTCGGCCACCGCGGTTTGCAAATCAAACACCAAGCGGTCTTCACGCCGGTGTGAGAGCAGGTGCAAACGGGCGCGTATGAGCGACAGCAGCGCCTGGTTGCGCTTGATTTGGCGAACCTCAAAAGGCGTTGCCAACCCTTTTCGCGCCAATTCGTCCCAGGTCTTGCCCAGCCCAGCCGCGTTGGCCACCCACAAAATCACCTGCAAATCGCGCAGCCCGCCGGGAGACTCTTTGCAGTTGGGTTCCAGTGCGTAGGGCGTGTTCTCGTACTTGGTGTGGCGTTGGCGCATCTCCAGCGTTTTGGCCACGAAAAACGTCTGCGCGTCAATCGCCGTTGAGAATTGTTGCTGGAAGGCTTTGAACAAAGTCGCATTGCCGACCAGCAAACGGGCCTCCAGCAACGACGTTTGCACGGTGACGTCTTTGTCTGACTCTTGCAGGCATTCACCTAAGGTGCGCACACTGGAGCCGATTTCCAGGCCCACGTCCCAACAACTGGTGATGAACGATTCAATGGCCTGCTGGCATTGAGGGTTGTCTTGTGCGGCAGTGCCGTCGGGCATCAGCAGCAACACATCCACGTCGGAGCTGGGGAACAACTCGCCTCGGCCAAAACCACCCACAGCCACCAAAGCCAGGTCCGGACCAAAGCCCGCACGCAACCAAAGCTGGCGCAACGCGTCATCGGCCAGCGCAGCCAATTGCTTGAGTGCGGCATGAACGCCACGGGGCGCAGCCCCACAGTCGCTCAGCTTGATCAACACCTGACTTTTGCGCGCCAGGTAGTCTGATTTGAGTGCGCGCAAGTCCGACATGTTTTCGACCTCAGACCCGATCAGGTCGCCTGGATGAACTCAGGGGGAGCAGGTGTGCCAGCAGACACCGTCAGCACTTCATAGCCCGTTTCTGTGACCAGCACCGTGTGCTCCCACTGTGCGGACAAGGAGTGGTCTTTGGTGACGATCGTCCAGCCATCTCCCAATTCTTTGATGTCACGCTTGCCCGCGTTGATCATGGGCTCGATGGTGAAAATCATGCCTGGTTGCAGCTCTTCCAGCGTTCCTGCCTTGCCATAGTGCAGCACTTGCGGTTCTTCGTGAAAGACGCGCCCAATGCCATGGCCGCAAAATTCGCGGACCACGGTGAAGCCTTGGCCTTCCGCAAAACGCTGGATCGCAAACCCAATGTCACCCAAATGGGCGCCTGGCTTGACGCGCGCAATGCCGTGCCACATGGCCTCATAGGTGATGCGGCAAAGGCGCTTGGCCTGAATGGAACAGTCGCCCACCAAAAACATGCGGCTGCTGTCGCCGTGCCAGCCGTTTTTGATGACCGTGACATCAATGTTGACGATGTCACCCTTCTTCATTTGCTTGTCGCTCGGAATGCCATGGCAAACCACGTGGTTGAGCGAGGTGCAAAGGCTCTTGGGG
>CAZHDP010000570.1:1719-2163 GCA_964531605.1 uncultured Burkholderiaceae bacterium
GTAGGGCACGTACCCTGGCGGCTGGTAACCCAGTGTGGCCGGGATCGTGTGTTGTACCTGTGTCATGTACTCATGCGCCAAGCGGTCAATCTCGTTGGTGGTGACGCCGGGTTTGACAAACGGGGTCAGGTAGTCCAGCAATTCGGAGGCCAGTCGGCAAGCGACGCGCATGCCCGCAATGCCGTCTGCGTCTTTTGGTGTGATGCTCATCCCGCGATTATCCCGCACATACCGTGACATGCTTGGCAAACCGCGCAAACAACGTGTTCAGGCCAGTTAGAATCCAGGGTTTTCACGGGGTCGCCCATTCAGCGCGATCTCAGACCCGTTTCCCTGCGACATGCACACCTCAGAGGCCCAGCCGTGACCCTGCACATTTCTCAATTCGAAGGCGCAGGTGCGCTCAGCGATTTCCGTGTTCAGCAACTGCTGCCCCGTTTGCAA
>CAZHDP010000571.1:0-2158 GCA_964531605.1 uncultured Burkholderiaceae bacterium
TCAGTTCGGCGATCGTGCGGTGCCCGCTGAGACCCAGCACCAGGTCGAACTCGGGTGCCGTGAGCAAGATGTCGAGGGCCTGTTTCATGACGGCATATTGCGTACCCGCCAGGGTCAGGTCGAGCACCCGGCCTGGGTTGGCGTCGATGCCTGCTGCGCGCAGTCGGGCTTGGGTGTCCGCCGAAGCCGCTTGCACCGTGACCCCTCGGATGCCCAGTTGGTCTACCGACATGGCCGACCCACCGCCCGTGGTGGTGACCACGCCCACGCGGGTGGGTCTGCCGCCACTGGCTTGCACCGAGAGCGGGAACCGTTGCGTGAGCGGAAAGGCTTCCAGCAAGGCGTCGAGCACACCCACTCTGGCAATGCCGCAGTCTTTCAAAAAAGTGTCCGCCACGTCGTCTTCACCGGCCAAGGCCCCGGTATGGGTGCTGGCCATTTCTGCGGCAGCCTCAGACCGGCCCAGTTTGTAGGCGACGATGGGTTTGCCACGTCGCGCGGCCTCCAGCGCAAAGCGGCGCAAGGCTTCGCCATGTTTGAGGCTTTCCAGGAACAGCACATAGCCTTCGATGGCCGGGTCGTCCAGGGTGGCAGCACAGACCTCGCCCACGCTCAAATCGGCTTCACCGCCCACCGAGACCAGGCCCGCAAAGCCGATGCCTCGGGCTTTGCCACGCGACACCAAGGCCCCGATCATGCTGCCACTTTGCGATGCCACAAACACTTTGCCCCTTGGCAAATCGGGCTCGGCAAATGCAGCGTTGGCGGTCAGCATCAGTCCGTTGCCCGGGTTCACCAGCCCCAAGCTGCTGGGGCCCAGCAGGCGGGTGCCGCTGCCCGCTACCAATTGCTGCAAGGCCCGCTCACGCGCGGCACCTTCGGGGCCGGTTTCGGCAAAGCCACTGGCCAGCACGGTCAGCACCTTGACGCCCAGTTGCACACAGGCTTGCGCGGTGGCCAACACCGTGTCGGTGCCCGACAGCACGAACACGTGCTCTGGCACCTCGGGCAGCGACTCCAGGCTGGGCCACGCGGTGTCACCTTGTACCGTCTCGCGTTTGGGGTTGATGGGGTACACCTTGCCCGTGAACCCGGCACGGCGCAAGAACTGCTGTGGGCGCCCCCCGGTTTTGTTGCTGTCGTCTGACGCGCCCACCAACGCCACGCTGCGGGGTGCCATCAACACCCGGGCAAGTTCAGCGCCGGTACAAGGCCGCATGTCTGTCGCTGGTGTCATGTCATTCCTGGGCGATGTTGATGGTTTTGAATGCCCGGCTCCAGTAGGTGACCTCCTGTTGGATGTAGGCTTTGAACTCGGCCGGGGTGTTGCCCACCACCAGCGCACCTTGGGTCGTCAACTTCTCGCGCAGGTCGGGTGCAGCCAGTGCTTTGGCCACCTCGCGCTGCAGTTTGGCTACGATCTCGGGCGGCGTTTTGGCCGGTGCCAGCAGGCCGCTCCATGAATCAGATTCATACCCCGACAAGCCTGCTTCGATGAAGGTGGGCACGTCTGGCAGCTGCGGCAGTCGGCTGGTGGACGCCACTGCGATGGGGCGAATGCGCCCGTCCTTCATGTGGGGCAGCGCAGACAGTGAGGTCATGAACGCCATGGAGATGTGCCCCGCCATCAGGTCGGCCATCGCCCCGGCTGCGCCTTTGTACGGCACATGGATCAGGTCGACTCCCGCGCGTTGTTTGAAGAGTTCGCCCGCCACGTGTTGCGAGCCACCGGCACCGCTGGAGCCATAGGTCAATTTGCCCGGTTGGGCTTTGGCCAGCGCGATCAGTTCGGTCAGTGTTTTGGCGGGCACCGAACTGTGCACGGCCAGGATGCTGGGCGCAGACATCACCAGCGAAATGGGCTCGTAGCTTTTTTGAACGTCGAACTTGAGCCCTTTGAAGGTGAACGCGTTCATGGTGATAGGAGCCGCCGCCATCAGCAAGGTGTAGCCGTCTGGGGCGGCCGCAGCCACGGCTTCAGACGCGAGGTTAGAGCCCGCGCCGGGGCGGTTTTCGACCACAAAGGGTTGGCCCAGTGAGTTTTGCAACTTTTGAGCCACGCTGCGTGCCACCAGGTCGGTGGGGCCACCCGCGGCATAGCCGACGATGATTTTCACCGACCGAGCGGGGTAGTTTGCCGCACTGTCTTGGGCGGTTG
>CAZHDP010000572.1:0-2156 GCA_964531605.1 uncultured Burkholderiaceae bacterium
ATGTAGAAGGCCAATACCTCAGTACAAACAACGATATTGGCTATGTGGCGATCGATGTTGACACTGAAGCTGTGCTGCCCCAAGCGGAGGACTTTTGCACTCAAGGCAGCGCCATACGGTGCAGGCTGGTTAGCCCACGAGATACCGTTCAGGCGGAATGAGGGAAGTCTTCCAGATAGTCAGCCAGTTCGTCTGCATGTTCTTCCTCTACCGCCAGAATCGACTTGATCAAGTCGCTGGTGGTCGGATCATCTGTGCCCAAGTAGCGCACCAATTCGCGGTAGCTGTTGATGGCCACACGCTCAGCCACAAGATTTTCCCGGATCATGTCGCGCAGTGTGCTGCCCGCCACATATTCGGCATGACTGCGAGCGGTCAAGGTGTCGGGGGCGAAGTCGGGTTCGCCGCCTAGCTGCACGATGCGAGCAGCCAGCAAATCCGCGTGACCCTGCTCTTCGTTGGAGTGCACCAAAAACTCGTCGGCAACACCACGTGCATGGATGCCGCGCGCCATGAAGTGATGACGGCGATAGCGGAGCACGCAAACCAGCTCCGTGGCCAGTGCCTCATTCAGGCGTCCAATCACAGCTTCACGGTCTGCGCTGTAGTCGGTGGTGACGGCGCCCGACTCGATGTGTTTTCGGGCATCGCGCCGCAGGGTATCTGTGTCGGTTTGAGTGTGCTTCTTTGGCATGGTGATGTTCCGGTGGTGAGGGGTGGAGCATGCGCTGCATTCAGACCAGGGTCTGTGCGAAGGCTCACACTGATTCAGGGGGAATACCGTTTGGCGGGTCAGCGCCAAACGATGAAGCACACACAGCACCTCTACTGGTAGCCGATTCCCATCACATAGTTGCGCAGAAATGTTTCTTCTTGCTTACCGGCTGCCAAGAGCGCGCGAAGGCCATCACGCGCATTCAACACACCGATAGGTCGCTTGTCTGATCCCAAAACCACGACATGAATCAGCCCCCGCGCATGCATCATGGTCAGCACATCGGAGAGCAGGTCTTCGGTATTGCAGGTCGTGAAGTCGTGCGTCATCACATCCCGTGCCTGCGTCGTAAAGAAATCCGCTTGCCCCAAGCCAAGTTGATGCACCAATATCGTCTCAGTAATGACCCCCAGTGCAGTGCCTTGCGAGTGGCACACCACGATCACGCTGATTTGGGCACTCGACAATTGCGCGGCCACTTTCACCAGCAAGGAATCGGCTGATACGGTGAACAAGCGGCTACGTGCCACATCTTCCAGACTGCCCACCAACAGAGGTGCTTCCGCCTGGGCCTGGGCATTGGCTGCCGACAACGATTCCGGTGCAGTCCCGCTGGACAGCAAAGCGCTTATGGCATTCATGGGGTCAAAGCCGTTTCAAGTTGAGATTTGTTCATCTTTGACCTGCCTTTCAGGCCTCGCTGTTGGGCTTCATTGCGAAGCTGCATCACAGTGCGCCCACCATGTCCGCGGTGCGAGCGGCGATTTCTTCAGAGACTTTCCCTGACCGTCCGCTGCTCAACAGGCTTTGCTTGATGTGTGCATATTGCCGCTGGCGTTTTGCGCTCCAGATTGTGGTGGGCATGTGGGGTTCCTTTGAAACTGACTGTGGCAATGCATCGATCCTCGCCTTGTCGAGGCAGCGGGTCTGCTGTCCAGCGCACAGTCAAGGCGGTGCAAAGCACCTACCGTCAGTCAACGCCTGCAAAAGCGCGGCGTGTCTGTTTCATATCCCCAGGAGGACCACACCATGAGCACACCAGAAAATCGCCTTCCCGAAGGTAAGCCGGCCACGGATGGCGATTTGCAGTCACAGGCACTGCCGGGTCATGGTGTTCCGTCACAGGATCCCGATCCCACAGCACAATTGCCTCTGCCTCCAGAAGAGATGGAAAAAGAAGAGGACTCCGTCTTGGCCGGGGGAGCACTTGTCGCAGGTGCAGCCGTGGGTGCAGCCATCGGCGCAGCGGTCTCTGGGCCAGTCGGAGTGGTGATTGGGGCTGGCGTAGGCGCCGTGGCTGGTGCGGTTGGCGCAGTCAGCACCGCTGGAGATGCCACGCCCAAGCTACAAGATCCTGGCAAATAGTTCCAGGCGATGACTGATGGGCATACGTTGGTAAACGCTCTATTCACCCCCGTATTTCTGGAGAGATGAAAATGCC
>CAZHDP010000573.1:0-2145 GCA_964531605.1 uncultured Burkholderiaceae bacterium
CGTCAAGAAGCGCCTATCTCTGGAGGAAGGCTCTGACTACCTGGGAGCCGATCAGGCCATTCCAGGAGGCAAGACGGGGTCTGTTACCTGTGCTGGTACCAACGTCAGCATTCAAAACACCTGTGATGGCACCTGGAGTGACTTCATCCGTGCACGACAGCGCTTTACTGTGGTGTGGGCAACTTCTCGCGCCAACATCCGACAGGTCGGTGACCGCACGCTGACCGCTCTGACGGTGACTGTGTTGGATTTGAATGGCAACAACATGGCGCCAGGCACCACGGTTGTCGCTGAAATCGGAGACACCTCCGCCTGTCGTGTCCGTCGTGTGTTGGGCAGTTCAGATCCTGCCAATCCGGGCGTTTACACTATCGCTCTCAACGGCGATGCCAGCTGCCTTCGTGCTGAAATTGATGTCATCGTCACTTCGCCTTCGGGTTTCCAGACATTCCAGGTCTTCAATTGAAGTGTTTTCTTGTTGGCTTACCAGGCTCTGGTAAGTCAACCATTGGTCGACAACTTGGTCGCAAGTTGGGTATACCTTGCGTTGACTCTGATCATGTGATCGAGCAGCGCCTGGGATGCTCAATCCGCGAGTTTTTTGAGCGCGAAGGTGAAAGTCGGTTCCGTGACATCGAGTCCCAGGTGATCGACGAACTGACCTCCGGAGCGCCCAGTGTGGTGTCGACGGGTGGGGGGTCTGTATTGCGGCCTGAAAATCGCATGTACCTCCATGAACGCGGAAAAGTCGTCTATCTTCACTCCTCCCCTGAAGAAGTCTATCGCCGTGTGCGCCATGACAAAAGCCGCCCTCTGTTGCAGGTGAGCGATCCGATGGGGCGACTTCGGGAGTTGTACAAAGCCCGTGATCCCTTGTACCGGGAGTCTGCGCATTTTGTGATTGAAACCGGCCGACCTTCGGTGATGACTTTGGTGAACACGATTTTGATGCAGCTTGAGTTGGCCGGGCTGATGCCGCCAGTGTCCGCGCCTTGATTTTCGCAAGGCCTTTGCATCGCAGCTGCAAATCCGGTATCGCCTAAACTCGGGTGATGCACACGTCACCCAATGTCCTCCCCCGCCAAGATGTTCACATTGATTTAGGGGATCGGAGTTACCGTATCCTGATCGGCGCTTCATTGCTCACGGATGAGGCGAGTTTTGAGGGTTTGCCCAAGGCCTCCAGCGCGTTGGTGGTGACGAATACCACAGTGTCAGCGTTGTACTTGAGCCCATTGGTTTCAGCCTTGTCCCGCCACTATGCAGTTGTCCACACGGTCGTGCTTCCCGATGGTGAAGCGCATAAAAACTGGCAAACATTGAATCAGGTGTTTGATGCGTTGCTGGGTCATGCCTGTGACCGGAAAACGGTGTTGTTCGCCCTGGGTGGTGGTGTTGTCGGTGACATGACCGGATTTGCCGCTGCGAGTTACATGCGTGGCGTGCCCTTTGTACAGGTGCCCACCACTTTGCTCTCCCAAGTGGATTCGTCTGTGGGAGGGAAAACGGCCATCAATCACCCTCTCGGGAAAAACATGATCGGGGCTTTCTACCAGCCCGAACGCGTCATCTGTGATCTGAACACACTGAAGACCCTGCCCGCGCGCGAGTTGAGTGCAGGCCTGGCCGAGGTGATCAAGTACGGCCCG
Source organism: uncultured Burkholderiaceae bacterium (assembly GCA_964531605.1). Lineage (GTDB taxonomy): Bacteria > Pseudomonadota > Gammaproteobacteria > Burkholderiales > Burkholderiaceae_C > Defluviibacillus. The sequence goes on from CAZHDP010000573.1 coordinate 1,650, forward strand.
ATTGCCGACATGGCTTTTCTGGATTGGATTGAAGCGAACCTCGATGCCTTGCTGGCCAGAGACCCGGTGGCGCTCGCCCATGCTGTGAAACGCAGTTGTGAAATCAAAGCCTGGGTGGTCGGGCAAGACGAGCGTGAATCTGGCTTGCGTGCCATTTTGAATTTTGGCCACACCTTTGGGCATGCCATTGAGGCAGGCATGGGTTACGGTGCTTGGCTGCACGGCGAGGCGGTCGGTTGTGGCATGGTGATGGCAGCTCAACTGTCACACCGTTTGGGCCTGATTGATGCAACGTTGGTCGACCGTTTGACCGCGTTGATCGCCAAAGCTGGACTGCCCATCGAGGGGCCAGCATTGGGTGTTGATCGCTACATCGAGATGATGAGGATCGATAAAAAATCAGAGGGTGGCCAAATCAAATTCGTGGTGATCGACAAACCAGGGAGCGCGGCGGTGATGAAAGCGCCTGACGACCTTGTGGCGCAAGTGATCACCG
>CAZHDP010000574.1:0-2141 GCA_964531605.1 uncultured Burkholderiaceae bacterium
CTGTGCCTGTGACGGCCAGCATTTACGCGTTGGACGGGTTGGTTCGTCGATCCCCCAGTTTGCAATTGACCAGCGATGCTCAAAAAACCATGCATGAAGGGGTCGCAGCATGATTGACACCTTGTTCAATTTGGGTTTAAACCTCTTTTCTGCCAACATCTGGACGGGGCTGTTTTGGCCGGTCATTTGGACTTTGCTGAAAATCGTGGTCTTGGTGTTGCCATTGATGGGGGCGGTTGCGTACCTGACCCTTTGGGAGCGTAAGTTTCTGGGTTGGATGCAAGTTCGTGTTGGCCCGAACCGCGTGGGGCCATGGGGGTTGTTGCAACCTATCGCTGACGCACTGAAGTTGCTGACAAAAGAAATTTTGGTGCCAACCGCTGCCAGTAAAGGGCTGTTTTTCATTGGCCCCATTTTGACGATCATGCCTGCCATGGCTGCCTGGGCGGTCATCCCGTTTGGTCCTGAGGTGGCGCTGGCCAATGTGAACGCTGGTTTGTTACTCGTCATGGCCATCACCTCGATGGAGGTTTACGGGGTTGTGATTGCGGGTTGGGCGTCTAACTCCAAATACTCGTTCCTTGGTGCATTGCGAGCGTCTGCGCAGATGGTCAGCTACGAACTGGCCATGGGCTTTTGCCTGGTGGTTGTGCTGATGGTGTCTGCCAGCATGAACCTCACGGACATCGTCACCGGACAGGGTAAAGGGACCTTTGCCCAAATGGGTTTGAATTTCCTGTCTTGGAACTGGTTGCCGTTGTTGCCAATTTTTGTGGTCTACGTGATTTCTGGTTTGGCTGAGACCAACCGTCACCCGTTTGACGTGGTTGAGGGTGAGGCGGAAATCGTTGCAGGACACATGGTGGAGTACTCTGGCATGTCTTATGCCATGTTCTACCTCGCGGAATACGCGAACATGTGGCTGATCTCCATCCTGGCTTCTATCATGTTCTTGGGCGGGTGGCTGTCTCCCATCGACAGTGCGTTGTTCAATTGGATTCCGGGCTGGATCTGGCTGGGTGTCAAAACGTTCGCCGTCGTGAGTCTCTTCATCTGGGTTCGTGCCACGTTCCCTCGCTTCCGGTACGACCAAATCATGCGTTTGGGTTGGAAAGTGTTCATCCCGGTCACCTTGGTCTGGCTGTTTGTGGTCGCAGCCTGGATGCAAACTCCCTTCAACATCTGGCCGTGAGGGAAAGAAACATGTCATCAAACACTGTGGTTCGTCAGCCTTTGCCGTTTTCTTTGAAAGATTTCCTCTACAGCTTTTTGCTGGTGGAGTTGTTCAAAGGCATGGCTTTGACGGGACGTTATGCCTTTCGTCGCAAGGTAACCGTTCAGTTTCCAGAAGAAAAGACCCCCTTATCGCCTCGCTTCAGAGGTCTGCATGCATTGCGTCGGTACGAAAACGGCGAAGAGCGTTGCATCGCGTGTAAATTGTGTGAGGCCGTGTGTCCTGCCATGGCCATCACCATCGAGTCAGATGTGCGTGCTGATGGCAGTCGCCGCACCACCCGCTATGACATCGATCTGACCAAATGCATTTTTTGCGGCTTTTGTGAAGAGAGCTGTCCGGTGGATTCCATTGTGGAAACTCATATTTTTGAGTATCACGGTGAAAAGCGCGGTGACCTGTATTTCACGAAGGACATGCTGTTGGCCGTGGGTGACAGGTACGAAAGCGATATTGCAGCAGCCAAGGCTGCAGACGCTCCTTACCGTTGATTCATTGCCAAGCCATCCGCCACGAAGCCTAGAACACGAAGTATCAGAACGCAAAGCATCTTATGGACGTCAAGTCAGGTCTCTTTTACGCCTTTTCCGCGTTGCTGCTGTTTGCCGCATTCCGCGTGATCACCGCGCGCAACCCGGTTCATGCCGTGTTGTATTTGGTTTTGGCTTTCTTTCAGGCGGCAGCCGTTTGGATATTGCTCAAAGCTGAATTTCTGGCCATCACGCTGGTGCTCGTTTATGTCGGCGCAGTGATGGTGCTCTTCCTGTTCGTGGTGATGATGTTGGACATCAACGTCGACAGCATTCGACAGGGTTTTTGGAAACATTTTCCTCTCGCCGCAGCCATCGGTGCGTTGATCGCTTTGGAAATGGCAACGGTCTTGATGGGTGGGTTCCGATTGAGCGAA
>CAZHDP010000575.1:0-2138 GCA_964531605.1 uncultured Burkholderiaceae bacterium
GAGATCTGGCGGTTCCAGTTGGCCGTGGCATTGCCCAGCACATAGACCGGCTTTTGCGGCATGTCTTTGGCACGGTCAGCACGCACCAGCACAAAGGCGCCACCGCCGTCGGTCACTAGGCAGCAATCGCGCACCGAGAACGGGTCAGAGATCATGCGGGCTTTGAGCACGTCGTCGATCGTCAACGGGTCGCGCATGAAGGCTTCAGGGTTGAGCTGCGCCCAAGCGCGGGCGGCCACGGCCACTTCGGCCAGGTGGCGTCGGGTGGTGCCGTACTCGTGCATGTGACGCTTGGCCGCCAGGGCGTAGGCGCTCAAGGGCTGCATGGGCTCGTACGGCGTCTCATAAGGCTGCGGGTCCATCACGCGGCGGGCTTTGCCGATTTCTGCTCTGCCAAACGTCGCTGTGCGTTGCGTGCTGCCATAGCACACCAGCACCGCATTGCACTGGCCCGATTGCAGCGCCATCATGGCGGGCAGGATGTGCGCAATGAAGCTGGAGCCACCAACCATCGTCCCGTTGATGTAACGGGGGTTGATGCCGAGGTACTCGGTGACCGGCATGGGCCACATGGTGGACATGACGCTGGCGGTGCACAGGCCGTCGATGTCGCTCATCTTCAAGCCCGCATCGGCCACCGCCGCGCGGGCCGATCGGGCCAGCACTTCCATCTCTGAAAAGCCCGTGGCCTCGCCTAAACCAAAGGTGGCCACCCCGGCGATCACGGCGCTGCCGCGCAAGGCTTTGAGGGCCGAAGAGGTGTGCACCGCGCTCGACGCTGCCGGGCCGCGAGGCACAGGCTGAGCCGTGGCCGCCACAGACTCGGTGGCGGGGTCAAAAACCACCACACCACGACCGTCTTTCACCTCAACCCGCGCCCGCACACGTTGGCCCACTGTGACCGCGTCCACCGGGTCAGCGTTGACCCGGCTCATCAGGCGCACGCCTTCGTCCAGGTCCACCAGGCTGACGTTGTAGTCACCACCGGCTTCGGGTTTGCGGCGTACGGTGGTCATCGAATAAACGGTGCCAAATCCGCTGGGGGCGACCCAAGCCGGGTCTGCCGCACCGCAATGCGGACAGCTCTCGCGCGGAAAGTAAACATGTTTGCCGCAAGCCGTGCAGTGCTGGATCAGGAATTCACCTGCGTCCAGTTTGGCTTGATGCTGGGCCAGCACGCCGCTGGCAGGATTCGCCGCCACGCTCATACGGGATCCCAGGTGAAAACATCGCCAGAACGGTCGAGGTCGTAGTAGCTGGCTTGCAGCGCAGGCAGTGCGTGGCTGGCCACGGTTTCAGGCGTCCAGCCCTCACTGCGGTGCACCGAGCGCTCGGGGCGGGGTTGGCTCATCAAGAAGATCTCGTTGTTGCGCACGGCAAACACCTGGCCATTGGTCTTGGCCGACACGTCGCTGGCCAGGCACACGGCCAAAGGCGCGATCTTGGCAGGCGTCATTTGTTTGATGCGCTCAACGCGGGCTTTTTCAGCGTCGGTCTCGGTCGGGATGGAGCCGATCATGCGGCTCCAGGCGAACGGCGCGATGCAGTTGGAGCGCACGTTGAACTTGAGCATGTCCAGCGCAATGGACTTAGACAGGGCCGTGATGCCCAGCTTGGCCGCTGAGTAGTTGGCTTGGCCAAAATTGCCGATCAGGCCGGAGGTGGACGTCATGTGCACGAAGTTGCCGGACTCTTGCTCTTTGAAATGGGTGGCCGCAGCACGGCTCATGTAGAACGCGCCGTAGAGGTGCACCTTGAGCACCGCATCCCACTCGTCCAGGCTCATCTTGTGGAAGAAGCGGTCACGCAGGATGCCTGCGTTGTTGACGACCACGTCCACACGGCCAAAGGTGTCGAGCGCGCACTGGATGATGCGGCCAGCACTGGCCGCTTCAGACACGCTGTCGGTGTTGGCCACGGCTTCGCCGCCCATGGCCTTGATCTCGTTGACCACCGACTGTGCGGGGCCTGCATTGTTGCCTTCACCTGCGACCGAGGCGCCCAAGTCGTTGACCACCACCTTGGCGCCTTCGCGCACCATGGCAAGCGCAATGTCGCGGCCAATACCACCCCCTGCACCCGTGACGACGACGACTTTGTCTTTAACCATGTTGGCCATGAAAATACTCCTTGAAGAA
>CAZHDP010000576.1:0-1125 GCA_964531605.1 uncultured Burkholderiaceae bacterium
GAAGGCGGCACGCCCAGTAAGCGTGGCGCTATCAAAAAGAAGACGTTTGGCCGAATAAGTCGCTTGTCGGAACGAACGGCATCTGCTAATGTCGGTTCCTGCTCCAGTCAATGGGCCGGGGCACATGGTGGTTGGACGTATTTGATCTGCATCAGCTGCAAAAAGGGGTAGGGCTGGCACGTGGCGAAATCTTCTCTTTCTAAATCAGGCCCCTTTTGGAGGGCTGACTGGTTTGCCGGCGTGGCAATCGTGGTCGCGGTCATCGTGCTGAATGTTGCAACCGACTTCATCGGTACGCTGGAACGCCGCTTTTACGACTTTGCCAGCACCACCACGTCCCGCCAGCCGACCGACCGCATCGCCGTCATCGCCATTGACGACCAGAGCATTGCCAACCTGGGCCGCTGGCCCTGGTCCCGCGACATCCACGCCAAACTGATTGACAAGCTGTCAGCGGCCAAAGCCAAGACCATTGTTCATACGGTATTTTTTTCCGAGCCACAGGTTGATCCCGGACTGGCATACATCCGGAAGATGAAAACTGCTTTGGGTGCATCGCCCGATGCGACGGCGACCAACGAACAATTGACCGCACTTATTGCGGAGGCCGAAACTGCATTGGATACCGATGCCATTTTGGCGACCAGCATCAAGAATGCGGGTAATGTGTTGTTGCCGTCTGTATTTGCCCTCGGCGAGCAACAAGGCAAGCCTGACACTGCCTTGCCCGACTTTGCCCTGAAGAGCACTTTGGAAGACCCGGCGGGCTTCTCTATCTCCGCCGTACGTGCACAAGAGCCTATTGCTGCCATCGGTAACGTGGCGGCAGGCGTGGGGCACCTGAACCAGTACCAGGATTTGGTCGACGGCGCCATTCGCCGCGAGCCACTGTTGGTCAACTACTATGGCAAGGCCGTTCCATCAATGGCCTTGCTGGCTGCAGCCAAGAGCTTGAACCTGGGGGTCGCTGACATCCGTCTCAATCCGGTGCAATCCGTACAAGTTGGCAAGTTGCGTGTCAAAACCGACGAAACGGCATTGATGCTCCCGCAGTTCTACAAGGGACGCGATGGCAAACCTGCTTTTGCAGTCGATTCCTTTTACGATGTGCTGAGCGGGAAAATC
>CAZHDP010000576.1:1135-2134 GCA_964531605.1 uncultured Burkholderiaceae bacterium
CGTCCAAGTACACGGGGAAAATTGTGGTGATTGGGGCTACGGCGGTGGGTGTTGGTGTGCAGTTTCCTGTACCCGGCAATCCGTCATTGTCTCCGGCAGAGACGATTGCGCACATCACATCCAGCATCCTGAGTGAGCATTTCATCGTTCAACCCACCTGGGGTGTGTGGGCGACTTCGGGGCTGTTTTTGCTGATTGCGGGCTACATCATTTTTGCTTTGCCGCGGCTTCCCGCTGGCGTCGCCGCTACGGCGACCTTTATTCTGTTCGTTGGTTTGCTCGTTCTAGAGTTCGGCTTGCTATCAGCCTCGGCTACCTGGTTCGATGTTGTCTTGCCGGCCACCCTGCTTGTCTTGGGCCACCTGGCACTGACAACCAAGCGATTCCTGGTCACCGAAGCCGGCAAGGTGCAGGCAGACGAAGAGTCCGCCGAGACCAACCGCATGATGGGTCTCGCACTGCAGGGTCAAGGTCAGCTGGACATGGCTTTTGACCGCTTCCGCCGTGTACCCATGAATGAAGCGGTGATGGGCAATCTGTACAGCCTGGCCTTGGACTTCGAGCGCAAGCGCCAGTTCAACAAGGCGGAGGCGGTCTATGAACATATGGCCGCCTTTGACAAGAACTACAAGGACATCAAGGCCAAGCTCAACCGCGCCAAGAACCTGTCCGAAACCGTCATGCTCGGCGGTGCCAGCGGACATCCGGGCGGCACCATGCTGCTGGATGGCGGTGCAGTGGAAAAACCCATGTTGGGCCGCTACCAGGTGGAGAAGGAATTGGGCAAAGGCGCAATGGGAGTGGTGTACCTGGGCAAGGACCCCAAGATTGGGCGGGTGGTCGCGATCAAGACCATGGCATTGAGCCAAGAGTTTGCGGGCGACGAACTGGTAGATGCGCGCGAGCGTTTTTTCCGGGAAGCGGAAACTGCGGTCCGTTTGCAGCACCAGAACATCGGAACCATCTTCGACGCCGGCGAAGAGCATGACCTGGCCTATA
>CAZHDP010000577.1:0-2106 GCA_964531605.1 uncultured Burkholderiaceae bacterium
CCATGGAATCGCGCTCAGTTCTGAACATTGACGTAGCCATGCGGGTTCTCTTGCGAAGTGAATTCGACCATTCGATTGCGTGCAAGATACATCGAACCAAACGTACGTTCCGTTCGATAGCGCGCAACGAAGTTCTGTGTAGCACCGCAGAGAACGTCTAGGCGAAGCGCGGTCATGGGCTACTGGTCTGCGTCATCCGGCTTCCAAAGGTGGTGCGATCAGCAAGCGTTCGCGATCTGACGTTCAACTTGATCGTTTGGAATTCCGCTTTGGGTCGGTCGCTGCTATCGCTTGATTCCAGTTGAAGGGTAGTCGGCAAACACTGGTGTCGGGCCATACGCTGGGCCGCGCTCAATCCTTGAGGCTCACCCTCAGGGTATCCAGCTTCTCTGCATACGAGTCCCGGCGTTTTATCGCCTTTGCCGCTGTTTTGGTGGCCGCTTGGACTGCCTTGGGTCCCTTTTGCGCAGCAGCTTTGATCAATCCGAACTTGTGCGCAGCGTCTGCATCCGCCCGTTTGAAAGTGGCGATGAGTTCGGCATGTGCAGTGGATGGATTCATCAGAACTGCCTGTCTGATAGCGCCATTGTCTGCACTCTTAAAGTTTGACATCAGTGCGAAGCAATGCGGTCCTCAATTCGCGATTGGCAGGTTTTGAAATATCCACCTTTTGAACAGCCAGGTCGAATGGTGAGCCTGGTTTGATGTTGGCTGGCAGTAGTTTTTTTGCAGGATTCGCATTGGGGTACGTGCCCTGACCCGGACACATGCGAACGGAAAACCCGAATTCTTCGAGGATGCCTTTCGCATACAACTCAGCCAAATGTTGAAAGGTCACAAAGGCTGAGCGTTTAACTTCTTTGATCCCTGGCGCACTGGTGTTGCGAACAATCTCAAATTTACCAAGCGAATCTCGCTGCGTATTCGTGAAAGGATGCAGCAGGTACGTCTGACGAACCCCATGTTGTTTGGACACCAGAATGTGCTCGACGGTGATATCAGTTAACAGCATATTGATCTCCAGTTTTTTTCTACAGCTTTTGGGGCCGCATCAACCGCGGCCCCAAAAGTCCCGGACAAAGTTTTTTCAAACCAAGGCACTGGGAATAGATGCCCCTTGAGTGCAAAGTGTATGCATGGGCAAACCTCGCCTTGAGGGCAAGGACTTTAACTGAAGAGCTAGCTTTGCCCACCACAAGGCATAGCACATCATTGGGTGGCAGAGCTAAATCACGCAACCGCCATTGGGGCTGATGATTTGACCCACCAGGTAATGGTCATCGCAAGCCAGGTGGGTCACGGTGGCCGCGTATTCCTCTGGTGTGCCCAGACGGCCTGCCGGGATCATTTGCCAGAGGCGGTTGCGGGCGTCCTCGTCTAACGAGTCCAGGTAGCGCTGGAAGTCGGGCGTGTGCACGCCGCCTGGGGCAATCGCGTTCACAAAAATATTGGCACCGGCCACCTCTGCGGCCACAGCTTTGGTGAAGGCGACGACCGCGCCTTTGGCTGCGCTGTAGTGCGGGCTGTGAACGCTCATGGCAGAGATGCCCGCCACTGACGCGATGTTGATGATGCGCCCGTGGCGTTGCGGCTCCATCAGCCGCAATGCGGCCCGTGTGCAGTAGAACACGCCGTGCACATTCACATCCCAGAAACGGTGCCAGTCTTGGTCAGACATGGCACTGGTAAAGCCCAGAGAGTGCCTGGGTTGGGGTGTTGTTATGTAAGCGTAGTGCGCTCTGCGGCGTGCCTCATCTACGGGGCTTGCCGGGATGATGGCGGCATTGTTCACCAAGACATGCACGGTTCCGTAGTGGGCTGCTGCGGTGGCAAACAGGGCGTCCACAGCGGCACTGTTGCTCACGTCGCATTGCAGGCTGATCACCTCTGCGCCGATGGCGCGTATCTGTGCTTCTGTGCCCGCCAGGCGCTCGGGCTCAATGTCACATATCACCAGCTTGGCCCCGGCTTTTGCCAAGCCGACGGCCAGCGCGCCACCCAAGCCAGGCCCAGCGCCCGTGACCACCGCCACCGGATTGGTGGGTTTGGTGTACTCGGGCTTGTGGGGGGTGAGCCGAAGCGTGTTCACGTTTACTCCGGCTTGTA
>CAZHDP010000578.1:0-2105 GCA_964531605.1 uncultured Burkholderiaceae bacterium
GCTCACGGTCAACAAGCGTTGGTCCTCCTTGGTGTAGATGTCGTTGGTGATGGCCACCAGGTCATAGCGCTCACGCATCGTTTTGCAAAGCATTTCCAACAGCGTGGTTTTGCCTGAACCGACCGGGCCACCGATGCCAACGCGCAACGGCGGCAGGACTTTGGTGCGGTTGGCGATGTGGTGAAGTCGTGTGGCAGTGTGAGGGGATGTCATGGGGTGCACTTGGTGAAGAAAAGGGGGGCGCTCGGAGCGGCGACTAGCTGCGGAACAAGCGCGAATACTGGGTCTCGTGCCGTGCCGACAAAATGGCCAGCATGGGGGAAAACGCCTGGCGGTCATCGTCTGTGGTGGCCATGGCCTGCGATACCGCGCCGGGAATCGCCAGCGCCAGTTTGGCCAGCATCCGCTGACCTGCACTTTGGCCCAAAGGCACAGCTTTTACCGCCGCCGCGGTCATGTTTTCTGCCCAAGCAAAGGCAAAAGCCAGGCAGGCCGCTTCGACGCTGGCCTGCGTTTTGGACGCCGCAAAGGCAAAGGCAATCGGGTAGGCCGGTGTCAGTCCGCCCAGCGCTTGGGCAAAGCCCTCTGCGGCATCGTCGTGTTGCAACCGCAACCACTCGGCAAACGACCGCCCCATTTGCTCTGTTTGCAAATGCAATTCAGCTGACTCGCGTGTTTGAAACACCCAGGCGTTCAAGGCGTTGATGCGTGCGGGCTGTTGGTCGCGCCACGCACGCACCGCCTGTGCCACCACGGGCAAGTCAGACCTGGCCAGCGACAGGTGAAGCTGGTCCAACAGCCAGTCTGCGGTGTCAGTTTCCGTGGTCAACCCAGCCCACTCGACAGCAGGCTCCAACACTTCAGAGTATGAAAACCCGCCAATGGGCAGCGCGGGCGATGCCAGCCAGATCAGCTGCAGCAGGTCCGCCGGACTCAGCTTGACCTCGTGAAGCGCCGTGGCGGTGTCGTCATCCATGGGGTTTCAGTGGTGGTGCCCGTGCGCATGACCATGGTCGTGCCCGTGTTCATGTCCGTGTTCATGTTCATGCGAGTGCGCATGACCCTGGTGTGCGCTGTAGGCACCACCTTCTGGTTCAAAACCGACTTCTGCTTGTACAACCGTCAGGTGCATCGCACGCAGCATGTCGGCCAGCACATGGTCAGGTTCAATTTTCAGGTGATCAGGGCGCAGCTCAATGGGTACATGGCGGTTGCCCAGATGGTAGGCGGCGCGCGTCAAATCAAACGGAGAACCGTGCTCTGTGCACGGCGTGATCACCAGCACCGGCTGCGGCGCTGCCACAACCTTGACCAAAGACCCGTCTTCGGCCACCAGCACGTCACCACCCCGCACCACCGTGCCCCGAGCCAAGAACACACCGAGCGATCGCCCCAGCGAGTCCACTGCGTCAAAGCGGCTCTTCTGGCGCGTATCCCAATCGAGCTCAACTGAACTGGCTCGGCGGAGCAGGGCTGGCGCTAAACCACGACCTTGAGAAATGAGTTTGTTACAGGCAATCATGTCCATGAGATTAGCAGTGTTTTATCGCGATGACCTTCGGAATCGCTCGACATAATGCAATATCCAGGCCCAGGAAAAGGCAATCCGGCTACAGTGTCGTCGTTGCGCTGCTTCGCCTCCCCAGATTGCCCGTTGATTCTTCACCTCACACTGCACAATGGCCCACTCCGCCCCCAAGGCTCCCGCCAAAAAAGCCCATCCACAAAACGTGGATGCTGTGGTTCGCAGCATTCTGATTCCGCCGTGTCCAGCGACGCTGATGGCATTGCAAAAAGAAATTGGCTCCAGCAACCCCGATGCGCGTGCGGTGGCGCAACTGGTGATGGAAGACGTGTCGCTCAGCCTGACGGTGCTGCGCACGGTCAATGCCCCGTTTTATGGGCTGCGTCGGCACGTGGAAAGCATCTCGCAGGCCGTAGCCTTCATTGGCCTGAAGCCGCTGGCCACCTTGGTCACCAGCACCTTGATCCGAGAGGCCGTCAGCGCCCCCGGCTTGGACCTTGCTCAGTTTTGGGAGATGTCCAACCACCGCTCCTATGCCATGCGCACACTGGCCCAGCGCGTCAAAGGTGCGGATGTCGAC
>CAZHDP010000579.1:0-2091 GCA_964531605.1 uncultured Burkholderiaceae bacterium
AGTTGGCGAAGCGGTCAGTTCAAGGGGTAATGCGGAAGGCATGGCTGAATTATAGCCAGCAATTAAATTGTGTGCAATATATTTTCAATGGCACTGGTCTCCAACCAGAAGCACCGTTCTCAAAGTTGGGCGCAGACGACCAGCAAACCCAGCGTGACCAACACCAGCCCGGCCTTTTCAGGGTTGCTGAGCTTTTCACGAAAGATGCGGCGCGACACCAGGTAGCTGAACAGCACCTCGATCAGCCCGAGCGTGCGCACATCAGCGGCGGGGCGCATGGCCATGGCCGTGAACCATCCGATGGAGGCCAAGGCCCCCATCGTGCCGGCCACCAACGACAAGCGCCAGGCCTTCGCAATGGCCACCAAGCCTGCAGGAGAACGCAGCGCCAAATACGACCCCAACACCCCACTTTGCAGGCATTGCGCCCACATCACGCCCCAAGCCCCCGCCAACCAGGGCGACACCCCGGTTTGCACCAAGGCAGCACCGCGATACCCCACGGCAGAAAAAGCAAACAAAGCACCAGAACCCAAACCGTACACCGCCGCGCGGCTCCACCAACCTGCCGCCGCAGCACCGTCCGCACCGGGTTTGGGCATGCCCAGCAACACCACGCCCACCGTCGCTACAAACATGGCCAAGGCCGACATCCACGTGGGCAATTCGTGCAAAAAGAACACCGAAAACAAAGCGACCTGCAAGATCTCTGTTTTGGACCAGGTCACCGCCACGATGAAATTGCGCTCTTTCATGGCCATCAGCAACAGCGCCGTCGCCCCCAGTTGCGACAACGCGCCCAGGCTGAGCCAAGCGGCGTAACGGGTGCTCCATGTGGGGTAGGTCACGCCCTGCGCATCCCCCGTGTGCCACAACACCGCCAACCACAACGCGGCACAAGGCAAGCCGTACAAGAATCGCACCAAGGTGGCGGGCAAGGTGCCCACTTCGACCGTGAGGGTCCGCTGCGCGGCGTTGCGGATGGTCTGGGCAAAAGCCGCCCACACCACGATGGGGATCCACACCCAGGTGTTGGTCACCAACCAAGGCAACATGTCAACGGCCGGTGAACTTGGCCGGTCGGCGCTCGATGAAGGAACGCAACCCTTCGGCGGCATCTTCGCTGTTGGTCAAGCGGCGCTGCACTTCGATGAAGTCTTCCATCGCCACCACAGGGCCGTGCTCAATGGCTTTGAGCACGTTTTTGCGCGTGGCGACCACGGCGGCAGGGGCTTGCTCGGCAATCGACTCGGCAATGCGCAAAGCCTCAACCAGCAGCTGATCGGCTGGCACCACTTTTTGCACGAAGTTCAGCCGCAGAGCTTCAGCCGAGTTGAATTCATCACCGGTCAGCAAATGCAGCATGGCGTTGCCCAGACCTGCACGCTCGGCCATGCGCAACGTGGCGCCACCCGTGGCCATGATGCAGCGCTTCACTTCCAGCTGCGAAAAGCGGCAGTTGTCTGCCGCGATGGCGATGTCAGCAGCCAGCATCAGTTCAATGCCCAAGGTGTAGGTGATGCCTTGCACCGCGGCCACCATGGGCTTGGTGCGGCGACGGTAGCCTTCCATGCCCAGGTCCACCGGGTCCACCAAACCCAAAGGCACGGCCTTTTTGCCCGTGCGCATCAGCGGGGCGATGGTGGGCAAGTCCAACCCTGCCGTGAAGTGGTCGCCCATGGCATGGAGCACACCAACGCGCAATTCGGGTTCATCGTCCAAGCGGGTGTACGCCAGGCCAAGCTCTTCGTACATCTTGGGCGTGAAGCCGTTGCGCTTGGCAGGACGGTTGATGCCGATCATCAGCACATGACCGCGAACTTCGCAGTCGATTTGGCCATCGGGGTGGACGGTTGCGGTCATGGGGCGTGTCTCCGTTGCAGGGTTGGTGTGATGGACAAAAGGCGGGAATAGGTCAGTCGGCTCAGTAGCTGTAAACGCCCTGCCCGGTCTTGCGGCCCAAGCGGCCTGCGGCGACCATTTCTTTGAGCAAGGGGCAAGGGCGGTATTTGGAATCGCCGTACTCGGTCAGGTAGACGTTCATCACCGCCAAGCACACGTCCAGGCCAATCATGTCCGCCAGCGCCAAGG
>CAZHDP010000580.1:0-2090 GCA_964531605.1 uncultured Burkholderiaceae bacterium
CTTTGTATGCCCAGGTTCCAGGCCGCTGTAAATAGCGCCGATGTACTGTTGCAGACAAGCAATGGCCTCAGCCAGACGCGATGTCTCTAATTGCTGCCCGACCTGACTATCCAACAGCAGGTAGTGATACACATCATGGAGAGATGTGAGTTTTAACGATTGGCCTTCACCTTGATTCGGTGCGACTTCCCCAAGATAGAAGTCCACAAGGGCCATGCAATGACGCTCTTCCAAATTACCAATAATTGAATTTTCCACTGTTATTCTCCTGGCATCCTGCATGACCCTGGGTAATGTTCGGGATGACGAAGCACCTCAAACAAACTGGATACCGCACTGCAGCTTCCAGTTTTCGATAGTGCGCCTTCATCTTTCAATAAACTTTACAACAACAGATGTAGTTACCAACTCGTCAAGATTCTGGAATAACTGTCAACGATAAACCGATCCAGCTCGATGTCTGTACCTCATCCACAAAAAACGCAGCTGCCAACTCATGCGTGCCCGGCACCAGGTTCGGCTTGAACTGGACCCGCCAATTGAAGTTTTTGTCCACTATCCCCTGGGCATAAATTGTTGATGCATAACCGCCCCTCACCACACGCACTTCAACGCCAGGCATCCCCACCCCCTCAATCCAGGACTCAACCCTGACCGTGCTGCCCGTGGCGGGTTTCAGCACTGTGGGGACCTCGATAAAGGTGCCAGACACATTTACGTGAGCATCCGCTGCCCACGCCTCGGTCATATCGATATGCCGTTGTTTGACCGACAACACATGCGGCCCCGGCGACAGCAATTCGGCCAACCTCACCGACCATGTGCCATCGTCACGCACGCTGGTCCGGGCCAGCAGGGCTTTCTCATCCCGGTTTTCAAAGACGTAGATCTGGGCCGACGGGCTGCCCTTGCCGTAGAGCAGCGGCTGGACTTCCACTGGCACGCCATCGGTGGGGTAGATCAGTTGCGGCGCCGGTGCATCCAGACGGCCAGGCAACACGAGGCGCTGGTCGATCCGGTTGCAGGAGAACGTCAGGTCAAACGTGCTGTTGCGCAAATCCTTGCAGACGATGTCCCAACTGAGGGTCTTCCTGTCACCTACCAGCACATAGGCACCGGTTGGCGGATTGAACTCCATCCCCAGGCCTTTGGCGGAGAACTCACCGGTCCAGGCCAACATGGCCCGCGCATCGGAAAGGTCGACCGATGCCGGCATGTCGATTTCAAGCGTATAGCGACGGCCCCTGATAAATTCCAGTCGCTCCAGGGCAGTCACTTGCCGGATGACGGTCGCTGTTGTAGGGTCCTTCAATCTGAACACCCAATTGATAGCCGCGACGACCGTAATGTTGAACGTGCGTTTGTCTTCCGGGGTACTTTGGCGGTCAGCTGTCACCACATAGTCACCCGCCTCTGGAAACTCGTACGGGAACGTCGAACGTCCCAATGCGTCCGTCGGATAGCTGATCGGGCCTGCGACCGTCTCGCTAGCGTTGGTGGTTTTTTTGCTCACTGTCCACCAGATCGGGCATCTGGCAACCGTTTTCGCCTGATTGTGTGTGGCCTCCCGCGTTTCGACCCACAACGAGGTGGGTGCCCCCGCCACGGGGAATTTATAGTCCAGAGACTCGCCGTGAATGAACACATTGCTGGCCACGTAAACGTCGAGTTGCTGCTGCCCCATTTTCACCTTGGCGGTGAAGGACTGATTTCCTGCTTGCAGCGCGTTCACAGTGAATTCAGCGATGCCTTTGTCGTCGGTCTCACCAGTTGCGATGGGCTCCGTGCCGGTACCCGTAGACAACTTGACCTCCTCGCCGACCGACGGAAGTTTGCCAAGGCCAACCACATGGCAATGAATCACCATCGGCTGCCCTTGAACGGCCATCGAAACCACCTCCAACAGTTTGATGAACGGTTTGTCGACAAAGGTAATGTTATTGATGACCAACGGATCCTTTTTGCTGTAACTGGCCACTGCGCTCGCGTTCAGAATGGGTTCGATACTGGTGATTCGGCTGTGGGCAACGCCATTTTCATCCGTGCTTACCGACCATGGGTCGGCAACGACTCCCCGCCCGGCAAGGCGG
>CAZHDP010000581.1:0-2073 GCA_964531605.1 uncultured Burkholderiaceae bacterium
GGGAAACGAGCGTGCAGACATGCTGGCCAACCGAGGGGTGGAGCAGGCCTTGGGACGTTTATAAAGACGTTTGTAAATCCTTGGTAAAGGCGTCGCCAAAAGCTCAAATTCAAGAGACTTTTCTTCCAGTTGTCGTACGTCTGCGGTTCACGCCTGTTACATTCTCCCGTTAGCATGCAATACATCCGTCCGGGCTTGTCAGTCCGGCGTCCGAAACTGCGAGACAAATGCACTGACTATGGCATCGAAAACTCTTTACACCGTGGTGGCTGCGGCCGGGATCGCCGCTGCATCTGGGGCGGCTTGGTGGTTCCAGCACAAGCCCAGTGGTGATGCAGCATCGAAATCGAATCAGGCTGACGCAGCGGCAAGTGGTCCCAAAACAGGTGCATCGGCCCCTGCGTCCGGCAGGACTCCGACTGTAGAGGTAGGCAAGATTGAAGTGATGCGCCTGGTTGATGACACGCAAGCCGTGGGTAACCTCAAATCAAGGCGCAGTGTGATCGTTCGCCCTGAAGTGGGGGGGCGCATCACCCAATTGAATTTCAAAGACGGTGAGCGCATCAAGCAAGGGCAGTTGCTGGTGCAGTTTGATGACCAGTTGCCCATGGCGCAGGTGTCCCAAAGCAAGGCCGAGTTGTCGATTGCGCAGGCCAACCACAAGCGCAACCAAGACCTTGCCTCTCAGAACTTCATCAGCGCACGCACGGTGGATGAAAGTGCGGCGGCGCTTGAAGTCGCGCAAGCCAAACTGGCCCTTGCACAAGCCACGGCGGCCCGATACAGGATCATTGCGCCTTTTGATGGCATGACAGGTATCCGCACCGTCAATCCTGGCGACTATTTGAAAGACGGTGCTGACATTGTCAACATCGAAGACATCGATGCGGTGTACGTGGATTTCCGCTTGCCCGAGCGGTTCATGACAAAAATCAAAAAAGGGCAGAGCGCCAACGTGGATTTGGATGCCTTGCCTGGACGTAAATTTTCAGCCATCGTGCAAGCGATCGACCCATTGATCGATGCCAATGGCCGATCTGTTGGCATCCGTGCGTGCATTGACAACCGGCACCTGCAATTGCGGCCTGGCATGTTTGCCCGCGTGACCACGGTATTTGGCGAACGGGAGCGTGCATTGGTGGTACCCGAAGAAGCCATCGTGCCACAAGGCCCCAAGGTGTTTGTGTTCAAGGTGGTAGACGGTGCCGAACCAGGGACCAAGGTATCTCAGCGGGTTGAGGTCAAAGTGGGGATACGTCGCCCCGGCCGTGTGGAAGTGCTGGAAGGGTTGACCGAATCTGACCAGATCGTGGTGGGCGGTCAACAGCGCGTGCAAAAAGACGGTACCGCCGTGAAGGTGGTTGATTTCAGCAAAGCACCAACCTCAGGAGCCTCCGCTGCACCTGCTGCAGTGGCAAGCGCAGCATCAGCGCCCAACTCACCCGGTGCTGCGCCTGCGGTAAAGGCCGCACCAGGCGCTGGCAACAAAGCGCCTGTTGCCCTGTCTGGCCCTAATCCGTGCCTTGCGGAATTGGGCAACGTCTCAACCATGCCTAGCAGCAATGCTCGACCTGTCGGCGGCCCCAGGCCACACGGCAAGTCTTGATTGCCGCCGTTCCGTTCTCGTCAGCCCTCATCTTCAGGAGACCTCATGCAAATTGCAGAAGTGTCCATACGCCGCCCCGTCTTCGCGACGGTTTTGTCATTGCTCGTGCTGTTGATTGGTGCCGTCAGCTTCACCAAGTTGTCGGTTCGGGAGTACCCGAAGATTGACGAACCAGTGGTCACGGTGAGTGTGCGCTACGCGGGCGCTTCGGCAGAGGTGATGGAGTCCCAGGTCACCAAGCCGCTGGAAGACTCCATCGCGGGCATCGATGCTGTGGACGTGATCACCTCCATCAGTCGGGCCGAGCAGGCGCAGATTTCGGTGCGGTTCCGTTTGGAGAAAGATGCGGACACGGCCGCCGCTGAAGTGCGCGACCGCACTTCCCGGGTGAGAAACCGCTTGCCACAGGCCATTGGTGAGCCTGTGATTGCCAAGGTCGAGGCCGATGCTTTTCCTGTGATTTGGTT
>CAZHDP010000582.1:0-316 GCA_964531605.1 uncultured Burkholderiaceae bacterium
GTACCCCGTGATTGGCCATGGCTACCCGGGGGTTTTGGGCAGCCTGGGGGGCGGGTGGCTGAGCGCTCAATTCGGCTTGGCGACCGTTTATGGGGCTTCGCTGGTCATGGCTGCGGTGGGTACCGCCTGCGCCGTCAAAGTTTGGCGCTTGCGTCAGGCCGGTCTTGCACCGCTTTGATGAGCCCTTCCAGCATGGGGATGGTCTCCGAACCCCAATGCATCAAGTCCAATTGCCAAGGGTCCATCAGCTTGCTTTGGATGGCTGACTGAAAAAAGCGTTGGAGGTCGCTGTAATACCCGTTGGTGTTGAGCAGGC
>CAZHDP010000582.1:326-2069 GCA_964531605.1 uncultured Burkholderiaceae bacterium
AGGCCGACGGGTTTGTGGTGGTAACCCAATTGCCGCCATGTCCAGATTTCGAACAACTCTTCAAACGTTCCAATCCCTCCGGGCAGCGCAAGAAAAGCATCTGCTCGTTGGGCCATGCCCTCTTTGCGCTGGTGCATGGTGTCCACCACATGCAACTCGGTGCAACCCGTGTGCGCATGCTCTTTGTCAACCAACGCTTGGGGTATGAAGCCAACGACCCGCCCTCCCGCACGCAAGGTGGCGTCCGCCACGATGCCCATGAGCCCGCTGCGTCCACCACCAAACACCAACTGGCCTTGGTGTTCACCAATCCACTGACCCACCGCTTTGGCCGCCTCCACAAACGCGGGGTCACCACCAACGCGTGAACCGCAGTAGACGCACAAAGAAAACCGGGGGGGATGGGCAGAAGGCAAAGACATTCTGGAATTGGGGTAGGCCCGAGCGACCGGGCTTCAGGGTTCTTCTTGGGTGCTGATCAAACGGGTGCCCGCGAGGGCATCGTGCCAAAACTGGCGTTCGGGATGGAAACGGCTCAACACCGCCCACACGGCGACCCACCCCAGGATGAGTACAGCCATTTCGCCGGCGCTCACGGCATAGACCGACAGGACTGCCAGTGGTGGCATGAACCACAACCAGCTCAAGACGTAGCGCCAAAATGCGCGGGTTTGTGTCACTGCTTGCCCTTGTCTGTCGACCAGCCGAATGTGCCAGGTTTTCATGGCCAAGGTCTGTCCTTTGGCACCGAACCAAGTGAAGTAGATGCCAAAGATGACAAACAAAAACGCTTGCAGGCCATGCCGATTGTCAAGGGCGTTCCGGGTTTGACTCAGGGTGCTGAAAAGGTAGCCAGAAATGAAGACCACACCGAACATCAGCATGCCTTCGTACATCCAGCAGGCCATGCGCCGTCGCAGGCCGGGGGCGGTCAACGGTCTCATCACTGGCTGGGCGTTGCCTCGTGCTCGATTTCAGGCGGTGGTGCAGGTATCGCAAAAGGCGCCGCTTTGGGTTGCAGCGTCTGGCGGTTGATTTGGTGGGCGCCTGTGGCGATCCGGGGTGTGACCCGACCGGCTGCGGTCGGGGTTCCCGGGGCTGGCTGCGTCGTCGCGGGCGTGATCGTCAGTTTGTTGGGGGCGACAGGCTTTACCGCAGGGGCTGCCCCCATGGGTTTGGCAGGTGCTGATGCCGCGAGCTTTTGTCTTTGGTCGGGACTGAGGGCTTGGTAAGCCTCCCACTGTGCCATTCGTTCATTGGCAGGCACTTCGCGGGCGACAGCAAAATTCAGGCGAGCTTGGGAGCGCTGTTGCGCGCTCAGGCTCACCCACTCGGTCATGCGGGTGTGCATGGTGGCTTGTTCTGCCGCCGTCAGCGAGGAAAAGTTTTGAGACAACGCCAACCACTTGCGCTTTTGTCCTTCCGTGATGCCTGGCCATTGAGCGGCCAGCGGGGCCAGTGCAGCACGCTGTGAAGCGCTGAGGTCACGCCAATCGGGCTTGGTGCTTGTCAATGTGGCAGGTTGAGAGGCCGCTTTGGCAGGTGAATGCGCTACCGCTGTCCCAGGGGGAACTGCCGGTGAGGTACTGTCGCCGGGTGCCGCAGAGGCCAAGGCCGACGCGAGCACGACCAGACTTGCGACAACGTGTCGAAAGCCAAGTCGGGCATGTGACAGGGGAGCGACGAGCGACAGCCAAATCATGTTTACCGAGACGCTTCCTTGTTCAGGGTCAAAAATTGTGC
>CAZHDP010000583.1:0-2066 GCA_964531605.1 uncultured Burkholderiaceae bacterium
GAATGACAAAGTGTTTACGCCTGCAACAAAGTTGCTTGAAGCAGAGAATGCACTGGCATCACTGGTCCAATGCATGCCAAAGCGACACCAAACCATCAGACGATGGACTGCGGAACCTGGTCGTGATGTTGATTGGGCACAGACTTTCTTGGCTTCCAAGTCAAGCAGGCCGGGTGAGTTTTGTACGTTGGTGCGCACACAAGTACCAGACCTTCATTTGCTTCAAGCCTTGGCAGGTCTTGCTTCGCGTTGGCGTCGGATTCTCGAGGTCGTTCCTCATGCTGCAAACAAATCATTCCGGGAGGCTCGGCTCCGAGAAGTAGGCGCGGCACTGCATCCTCGGCAGATCCCGTGGTCCTTGGCGACCGCACGGCAGTTGCAGAGGGTTGACAGGTTTGCTGCTTCGAAAATTGAGTCTGCAATGCAGATGTGGGAAGGTCCAGGAAGTCGAGGAGATGCGTTGGCCAAACGCTTCGAACAATGGCTAAACAGAGACCAAGGACATGGTCTTAAGGCGCTGAATGAAGACACTCTTTTTGAATGGACAGTTGCTCTTGCCATTGCCAAAACAGCTGTAGCTGAAGAACGGTGGTCACTTGCGAAGACCCGATTTGCAGGCAACGAGACAAAATATGGCGAAATTTTGTTAAGTCAAGAGGATTGGCGACTGCGAATATCCAAAGGCAAGCCTCGTGATATTGATGGCAATATTTTGAATCGTCATTGTGATGATTTAATCACCAATGCACAGAAACAAGCTGGTCTCAATCCAACAGGATTTCAGCCTGATGTTGTCTTGTCTTTTTTTCAACAAAACATTCCAAAAAGTCTGGTTACTTTTTTGGCCGATGCTAAACGAAACGATGAAGGAAATGGGCGAAATTACATCAGTCCTTCCATTCAAAAAGCTGCAGTTTACGTCTTGGCTTTGGAAAAATTTTTATATTGCAAACCTTACTGCACTCTTTTCTTCCAGCAAGGTATTGACAAGGTTGCAAACATAAACAGTAAAACACAAGATCATTTAACTACCCTTGTCAATAAGCTTGCGAACTCTGTAGATGCTTTTACATTTCCTGAAATTCTCTGTCTTGACAGCAGAATGATGTATCAAGAACATCTTGTTTTGAAACATTGGCTGGCTCATTTATTCGAGGCCGCTAAAAAACATGTTCAAACCCCTCAGCATTACACGTCAGATCAACAGTGACCTCTTCACCAACATACCTGTGTTTTACGATGAACTCATGTCTGTGTCAGTGGATTCAATTTCTCCAAGCTCTGGCAAACCTTCTGAGGTTGTCCAGGATTGGTCTCGATGCAAATTTCCACTGGCGTTCAAGGCAGCGCGCCCGGTGTCTGTCGAGGACCTCTGCTTGGCCCACGATCCAAAGTATGTCAAAGGCATCATGGAAGGCCGCGTGCGCAATGGCTTCGATAACAAAGACATTGCAATTGCACAATCTACGCTGTACACGGTTGGAGCAATGGTGGGGGCCGCCCGAGAGGCTTTGGTCAATGATGTTGTCGCGGTCGCGCCTGTCTCCGGATTCCATCACGCCCACCACGCCAGCAACCATGGGTTCTGCACTTTCAATGGGCTGATGGTTGCAGCCTTGGTTCTCAAGCAGGCTGGCCTGGTCAGTCGCATCGGCATACTGGACCTCGATCAGCATTACGGCGATGGCACAGCGGACATCATCGAGACCCTAAAGCTTGATTGGGTCACCCATTACACCGCAGGGCTGCACCATCGCGAGCCTGAAGATGCGCCACGTTTTCTGCTCGACCTGCCGAAGATTGTTGAAACCTTCGACGGTTGTGAATTGCTGCTGTACCAGGCTGGCGCAGATCCACATGTGGCCGACCCCTTGGGTGGGTGGATGACCACAAAGCAATTGAGCACCCGTGACCGCATGGTTTTCGAGCATGCCTGTGAGATGCGTTTACCCGTCGCATGGAATCTGGCAGGAGGGTATCAGCGAGATCGTCGCGGAGGGATTGAACCCGTGCTGGAAATTCACCGCAACACTATGGCGGCTTGCGTTGATACATTCATTGAAGTT
>CAZHDP010000584.1:0-2064 GCA_964531605.1 uncultured Burkholderiaceae bacterium
GGGCATTTTCAGCTATTGCAGCCTGAAGGTGAAAATCGACACAGACCGTTATCTCGGGCCTGAGCAAGCCAATGTGCGGTGCCGTGGAGAGGTTGTTGGCCACGTCACCACCGCTGAGTATGGCTCGCAAATGCTGTCGTTGGGGGGGGTTCACCACCTCACCGGAGGCAGCAAAAAAGAAGGGCGAGTCACGGTCGAAATGATGGAAAAGCTCGGCAACAAAGAGGCCGTTGAATTCACCATCGATGGGGGCTCGCAGGTGGTCATACAGGCTGGGCGTGCACCAGTGGTCAACGGTGTCGAAGAGCAACGCATGCGTGTCGGGTGTGGGTCGGCTGCAGTTGGTATTTTTGCCAAGCAACTGTTGGGATTGGCGGACGAGGTGGTGGTGGTCGATGACCACATCACTGGCGTGCTGACCGAGCATCAAGCGGGCCGTTGCCTGGACATGCCGAGGTCTGGCATTCAAATGCGGGGCCGCAAGTCGACGCCTGGGCGGTATTTTCAGGTGGCCAATCCTGGTACAGGTTGGGGGGGCACAGACATCGCCAATCCGCTGGACATCATTGAGGGTTGGGATGCGGGCGTGGCTCGCTCCGGGCTGCGCTTGTTGATGACGTCGACCACGGGCGAACATGCGGCCTGGTACGTGTTGAACGACGCGCTACAACCGGTGGAGCAAGCGATGCCGACCGACGTGAGACACGTGGTTGAACGCATCGGAGAGAACTGCGAACCCTCCCTGTGCACCGTGTTGTTTTTGGGTGGCGCCGGCGGCAGCTTGCGTGCGGGCGTCACTGAAAACCCTGTGCTGTTGACCCGGGCCATCAAGCAAGCTTTGGTGAACGTCACCTGCGGCGGTGCGCCTGCGTATGTGTGGCCTGGTGGGGGTATCACGGTCATGGCCGATGTGACCCGCATGCCTGACCGCAGCTTTGGCACGGTGCCAACGCCTGCCATCGTGGCGCCGATAGAGTTCAGCATGCGTCTGGACGACTATCGCCGCTTGGGAGGACACATGGATCATGTGCACAGCTTGGCGCAAGTGTTGCGCACGGGGGCATGGCACCATGATGGCGCGCCCAAGGCACGCTTGTGGGTGGCACCAGCACCGACCAACCCTTGGCCTCTGGGTCAACCACCGTTGTTGGGATGACAGCCATGTCCGCCGTGCGTGCGCCATTGTCAGGAGGTCGTTGGCATTTTCAGCAGGGGCCTATTGATGTGGTCATTGCTGCAGAGGGACGACCCGATGCCGTGGCGGCGTCGCACGCGGCGGCTTGGTTGCGGTTCACAACGGTGTTGACAGAGTTGGTGGCTGAGTTGCCACCACTGCGTCAGCCGATTTCGGCGAATTCAACCTTTGCCGACGCCGCCTTCCGAGGCCGTGTGGCCAGGCGCATGTGGGCTGCCTGCTGGCCTTACCGTGACGCCTACATCACGCCCATGGCGGCGGTGGCGGGTGCTGTTGCCCAAGAGTTGATTGTTTGTTACCAGCGTGAGGGTGTTGACCGCGCTTGGGTCAACAACGGGGGGGACATCGCTTGGCATTTGGCAGCGGGTCAGGTGTTGCGTTTGGGCTTGTTTGCCGACCTGTCTCGCTGGCGAGAGGCTTTCACGCCTTCGCTGTCAGGCGACGCTGGATTGCCCACGGACGCCCAATGGCTGTTGACCGCTGAGCAACCCGCCAAAGGTGCTGCAACCAGCGGTTGGCGTGGCCGTAGCTTCTCATTGGGGATTGCTGACAGTGTCACGGTGTTGGCAGACTCGGCCGCCCAGGCAGATGCAGCGGCCACGGTGATTGCGAACGCCGTCACCGTGCAAAGCCCTCTCATCGTCAGGCGACCTGCTTGTGACTTGAAAGACGACAGCGACCTGGGCACCATCCCTGTCACTGTTGATGTGCCAGAGCTGCCCGCCGAACTCGTCAAGCAAGCCTTGTCCGCTGGCCTCGCCAAGGCCCGAGACTTGCAACACGCTGGTCTCATTTGGTTTTCTTCGCTTTTTTGTCAAGGACAATGGCTGTCGACTGGCGACCCTCGTTGGGGGTCTGTACCACCGTCC
>CAZHDP010000585.1:0-2060 GCA_964531605.1 uncultured Burkholderiaceae bacterium
TTGCCATGGCTGAGGGTCGCATTTTTGGCCCAGACGGAAAGCTCTATGCGCACGCCACGACAACCTGCATGGTCTTTGATCACACTGAACATTGAAATTCACACAGCCCGCACACCTGGGAAACCAGCGAGGTGTGCAGCCTCAGCAACAAAAGTACCGATGCGCGCTGATCAACTGGTCCAATGCCTTGCGTGTGTGTTCAGTTCCCTCTTCAAGCCGCGCTCGTTCGTACCACGGGCGCCTCACGAATGGGCAGATTGACCAATGCGGCCCCTGCGGCCAAAGCGATGTCGGCGTACCACATCCAGTTGTAATCGCCGAAATGGGTGATGGCGAGGCCACCCAGCCAAGCACCCATGAAACCACCGATCTGGTGTGACAGCAGTGTCATGCCAAACAAAGTGGCCAGGTAACGTGCGCCAAACAGCTTACCCACCACCGTCGCCGTGGGGGGTACCGTGGCCAGCCAAGTGAAGCCAAGACCGGCGGCAAAGACGTAGAAGGTCCACTCGGTCTTGGGCAGTAACAAGTAAGCTGTGACCAACACTGCGCGGGAACTGTACATCCAGGCCAAGACGTGCTTGCTTCGGTATTTGGTCACCGCCGAACCCGCGTACAAGCTCCCAATGATGTTGGTCAAACCGATGATGGCCAGCGACCAACTCGCCACTGCAGGCGGTAAACCACACAGGTCCACCTCACCTGGCAGGTGCGTGACCAAAAAAGCAATATGAAAACCACAAGTGAAGAACCCCGCATGGAGGAGCCAATAACTGGGGTCAGCAAAAGCGGTTTTGACGGCTTGCCGCAGCCCCGGGTCTGGCTCAGGATGCTGTTGTGCCGTGTCGGTCTTGGCCGTGAGCCTGCCCACCAGCGGCAAAGCCGCCAGTATCAGTGCAGCCGTGGCCCACATCGAGCCCATCCACCCGACGTTCTGGATCAACTTTTGGATGATGGGCGCAAACACAAACTGGCCGAAAGACCCCCCTGCGTTGATGACCCCCGAGGCCGTGCCACGCGCTTCGGCTGGCATGCGCTGCGCCGCCGCGCCGATCAACACCGAAAAGCTCGCAGCCCCGGCACCTGCCGCCGACATCACGCCGAGCGTGATGGCCAGGCCCATGCCACTGGTCATCAAAGGTGTGATGGCCGACGCCAACGCCAACAGCAACACGCCCGCCAACAGCACACCTCGTGGGCCATGCCGGTCAGCCAATGCACCGGCAACAGGTTGGATGGCACCCCAAACAAACTGACCGATGGCCAGGGCAAAACTGAGCGTGACAATGCCCAGTCCTGTGGACGTGTTGATGGGGCTGACGTACAAGCCAACTGACTGGCGCATGCCCATGGTGATCATGAGAATGCCCGCTGCAGTCAAGGTAACGGCCCAGGCGCCAGGGTGCTTGAGTGAATGAAACATGCAGGTCTTTCTGTGAATGTGCGCAGGGAAAACGCCGTCAAACGACTTTTCATCTTTGGTTCGGATTTTTCCCTACCCCATGCTTTCCGACAAACGATTAAACTTTTTCCACGCCATAGAAAAACTACGCCATGAATGCCCCTTTACCCCTTAAAGCGCTCCTGGTTTTCGACGCTGTCATGCGACACAACAGCTTCACCCAGGCGGCTGAAGAGCTCCATGTGACCCCTGGCGCAGTGGGCCAGCAAATCCAGAAACTCGAAGCTTG
Source organism: uncultured Burkholderiaceae bacterium (assembly GCA_964531605.1). GTDB lineage: Bacteria > Pseudomonadota > Gammaproteobacteria > Burkholderiales > Burkholderiaceae_C > Defluviibacillus. The sequence continues at coordinate 1,692 of CAZHDP010000585.1, forward strand.
GCTGGGTGTCACACTGTTCGCACGCATGGTGCGGCAGATCCACCCGACGACGGAGGCTTTGCACTATTGGTCAAGCGTGCAGCCCGCACTGGCGCGCTTGAAACATGCCAGCGAACAGATGCGCCTGCGCCAGGTGAATGAGGTCTGGTTGTCTATGCCGCCCACACTCGCCGCAAAATGGTTCGCGCCCCGCATGGCGGGCTTTCTTGCCCGGCGGCCCGACATTTCCCTGCACCTCGGGGCTTCGACGGCGATCAGCGATTTCGAGCGCGACCGCGTTGATCTGGCGATCCGTTACTTTGACGGCGTGGATGCCTCGCTGGACTCTTCGCTGCTCTACCGTGACGAGGCTCGGCTGTACTGTGCACC
>CAZHDP010000586.1:0-2060 GCA_964531605.1 uncultured Burkholderiaceae bacterium
GCAAGGCGGCAAGTGGGTCGTGGTCCATCCCAAAGAGGTGGCCCTGCCTGGCAGCAAGATGATGATCTGACATGCCCAGCGCAGGGTTGTTGCTTCAGGCGCTGGCGTCAGGCGTCTTTCTGGGTGCGTTGTATGGCTTGATCGGATTGGGCATTGGTTTGGGTTGGGGCTTGCTCCGGCAAATCAACCTGGCCCATTTCGCTTGGGTGTTTCTCTCGGCGTACATCACTTACGAGCTCAAAACCAGGCTTGGCATTGACCCGCTGCTGGCTTTGCTGATGTTGGTGCCCTTGTTTACCGTGCTGGGCATGGCCGTGCAAGCTTTGCTGGCCCGTTTCGCGATCACGCCTTTCAACTCATGGCTGGTGACCTTCGGCATCACGGTGTCGGTGGAAGCGTTGTTGCAATGGATCTGGAGCGCTGACTTTCGCCGCATGTCCTCCATGTATGACGAGCACAAATTCCGACTGGGCAGCGTGGTCGTGACCTACTCAGAGGCGTTGACGCTGGGCATGTCGCTGCTGGCCGTGGGTTTGGTGTGGTGGATGTTGCACCGCACGGACATGGGCAAGTCCGTGCGAGCCAGCGCTGAAGACCCAGCCATTGCCACCGCCTTTGGCATCCATGCCAACCGGCTGGCACTTTGGCTGGCAGGCTTGTGCGCTGCGCTTGCTGCCAGTGCGGGTGTGTGTGTGGCGCTCACGTTCACCCTGGCACCGTCACAAATCTTCTCTTGGGTTGGGGTGGTCTTCGCGGTGGTGATGATCGGGCGACTGGGTTCAGCTTTGACGCCTTTGATCGGCGGTTTGGTGATTGGCATCAGCGAGTCCATGACCATGGCCTTGATTGCGCCGACCTGGGCACCTCTCGTGGCTTTCACGGTTTTGATCCTGATTCTTTTGCTCAGGCGTGGTGATGAATAAGATGCAGCGGTATTCTGCGGTGCTCGGGGTCTTGGCCCTGCTGTTTTCCGCGCCCTATCTGGGGCTTCCTGTGCACCTGCAGTCTCTGCTGTACGTGGTGTTTTTCTGGATGACCCTGGCCACCTCCTGGAACATGCTTTCAGGCTACTCTGGCTATTTTTCATTCGGCCATGGCGCTTTTTTTGGCGTTGGCATGTACGGCATGGCCACCTTGGCTACCAAGGCAAACTGGTCCGTCGTGCCTGCCGCATTGGGCAGTGGCGTGTTGGCTGCGCTGCTGGCGCTGGCCATTGGTGCCTTGGTGTTCAATGTGCGCAAGATCAGGGGTGAATCGTTTGCCCTGATCACCTTGGCGGTGGGGTTTGTGTTGGCCACGGTCATCTTGAACACCCCCATTGATGGTGGTCCCGGTGTTTACCTGATGTCGGTCGATGTGCCTCAGTGGGGCCCCAAGCCCGCCTCCACGTTCTATTACGCCAGCTTGATTTTGACAGTGTTGTGCGTTGGTGTGGCTTGGTGGTTGTTTCACGCCCGGGCTGGTCTGGGTTTGTTGGCCATCCGCGACGACGAAGACGCTGCAGAGGTCAATGGTGTGCCTACGTTCTGGCTCAAGATGGGGGCTTTTGCCCTGTCGAGCTTTTTTGCGGGGGTCATGGGCGCGATCCACGCGCTGTATGTGTCGTACGTCACGGTGGGTGAGACCTTCAACATCACGGTGCCTCTGACGGTGGTGCTCATGAGCGTTTTGGGGGGCAGTCGGCATTGGGCGGGCCCCATGTTGGGCGGCATTTTGATCACCTTGTTGCTCAATGCTTTCACTGCGGGCGATAACGCCTTGGTGGGCAAGATCATCATCGGATTGGTGTTGGCTGGGGCTGTGCTGGTCATGCCACGCGGCATCTTGGGGACCTGGCAACTGCGGCAGCACAGGCGCTTGATGCAACAGAACAAAGCCAACGAAGACCCTACCGTTGCAGAAGCGGCCCATGCCGCGGACGACGGCGCTGTATTGGCTCGCCCGGCAACCCGACCTTCAGATGCCGCCGATCGCAAAAAGGTGCTGGAGGTGCGTGGGCTCAGCAAGCAGTTTTCCGGCATCCGTGCGCTGCATCAAGTTGATCTTGACCTGTACCAAGG
>CAZHDP010000587.1:0-2048 GCA_964531605.1 uncultured Burkholderiaceae bacterium
TGGTGACCAACACGTGCTGATTTACCTCTCATCTGACGGCAGTGGTCCATCGGAATGGAGCAAGGGCGGCAGTGATGATCAAACGGGCGGCTTTCCATCTCTGAAGGTACTGGGCTACACGCAACTGGTGCCATGGCTGCAAGCCTGTATTGCACAGTGTCGTGCCAGCAGGGTTCGCTCGTTTCTGGACGAATTGGTGGATTACATCGAAAAAGAATTCAACGGAGTACGAGAGATGAACGAACGGCACATGATCATCGACGAAGCACTGCGCAACAACGAAAGCCTGGAGTCGGTTTTTGCCCTCAGCTTTGCCCTCAACGACATCAAATCAGCGCTGTTGAAAAAACTGTGGTCAGACGTTCAAAACATCGCGGCAGCAAGGTACCCCAGCTGGAAAATTGAGGCCAATTTTGACCTCCCCCACGCATCTAAAGACAAAGGCCTCAAGGTCCATGTGTCTCCAGGCAACCGCTACGTGCTGTACCTGGGGTTTGACCAACACCACTGCAATGCCTGTAACGTTGGCATCTTGAAGGACAACCCTGCCACGGCTGACGATCCGTCACTTCGTTTGGTGTTGAACAAGGCCATGGGGGGCGGGCCCAGCTCTGCCAGTTGGCCATGGTGGAACAGCTTTGAACCATTCCATTGGCAAGATGATCCCGCGGCTTGGACAGCCATCCAAACAGGACAAATGGCCGAAAAAGTGTTCAATGAATTTGAAGCCATCTGGTTGGCTCTGCGCCATGCCAACGCGCTATCGGCCTTGGCCTGATGAACCAGCCCCTTTCAACGAGGCAATTTCCAGCCGCATGTCCAACATCGACATCACCAAATTGCCCAACACCTTGAGCGCCTCGGTCTGCGAGGCTGTCAAGGTTCGAGGCTTCTGGTCAATGACACACACGGTGCCCAGTGCATCTCCTGATTTGGTCAGCAGCGGCACGCCTGCATAAAAGCGGATATCAGGCCGACCTTGAACCAAAGGGTTGTCCGAAAACCGTGGGTCCAAGGTCGCGTCGCTCACCTGCATGACACAGGAAGGATTTTGGATCGCTTGGGCACAAAAGGCTTGGCTCCGAGGTGTTTCACTGACACTCAGGCCAACTTGGGCTTTGAACCACTGTCGGTCAGCGTCAACCAAAGAAATCACGGCGATCGGTGTCTCGCAAATCTGGGACGCCAGCAACACGATGTGGTCGTAATCTGCCTCAGGAAGGCTGTCCAGAATGCCATAGCAGTGCAGTGTCTCCAATCTCTGTTGTTCATGGGGTGAACATGCCCACTCACCAGCAACCGATGGTGCTGCGCCGTCGGCATCTGCTGGTTGCAATGCAGTTGCCCAAGCCCATGCATCGTTGTAGTTGTCAAACAAAGCGATAGGATTGACCGATGAATTGGCGGCCACCTGGGTGCGAACGCTCTCTTCAATGGCTTCGTCGTCGGCCACCACGGCAAACTTGATGCGATCGTTTGAGTTGAAACCCGCCGCGCGCAGCTGGCGAAGGTGTTCAATGTCTTGTGTCGAAAAAGTCACCTCATGTGCGGTCAGGTAGACCGAGATGACATATCGAAAAGCGACGCGGTCCGGATGGTTGAACACCTCTTGCTCAGAGTCAATCAGATCGCGCCCTGACACGATTCCGCCGAAATACTTGATGGCGCCATCAGGCTCCCATTTGATCTGGTAAGGCATGCGCGTTAAAAACTTTCCCAATCATCTGTGGCTGCCGGCGTTGGCGCCGGGGCTTGTGCCGCAGGCAAGCGCTTGGTTTGTGGTTTGTCCGCAGGGTTGATGCCGTTTGCAGCTGTTGCCAAGGGCTTGCTTCGCGCAGGCAATTTGACTGGCGTACTCACCCTTGCAGGAGGCAGCTTTGCGGCGTGTCTGGGCACGGCATGTGCCTGTGTTTTGATGGCCTGCACAGGTGTGAACCCTTGGGCAATTTTGAACACTGCAACCGCGCCAACCAAGTCTTGCGCCTGGGTCTTCAAGCTGGATGCAGCTGCTGCCATCTCTTCCACCAGGGCTGCATTCTGCTGGGTTA
>CAZHDP010000588.1:0-2038 GCA_964531605.1 uncultured Burkholderiaceae bacterium
GGGTATGGATGACCAAGGGCTTTTGCAATTGCTGCGCGGCTTGGATGTGCACCCGAAACCGCTCACGCTGCCATTCCATGTCCGCCACGCTGCGGCCCTGCAAGCGGTAGTAATCCAAACCCGTCTCACCGATGGCCACCACTTTGGGTCGCTGCCCGCCGAGCAACGGGTCTGCCAAGGTGGGCTCTCTGAGATCGGGTCCGGCTTCGTTGTCTGGGTGTACACCCACTGACGCAAAAAAGTTGTCATAACCCATGGCCAAGCCATGAACGGCATCAAACTCTTCCAACGTTGTGCAGATGCACAGGGCCCGATCCACCTTGGCATCTGCCATGGCTTGACGGATGCGGGGCAGGTCATTGACAAGGTCGGGGAATGTCAAATGGCAATGAGAGTCGGTGAACATGGCAAATGGTGGCAAGAGGCAAGAGGCAAGTTGGCAAGGACCAACCGTCGACTTGAGCGCGACACAGGTGTCAGCCTCGCAGCGCGCTGTGGCGTGAATTCAGATCGTCTGCGTGGGCCGATCCGATCCGAGATGGGCCCCCAGTATTTCTTCGATTTTGTGCTTCAGCAGCTTGGATTTTTCATCGGCAGGGAATTGCACACCCACACCTTGCGTGCGGTTGTGCGCGGCTCGCGGGGGCGTGATCCAGGCCACCTTGCCTGCCACGGGGTACCGCTGCGGCTCGTTGGGCAGCGACAGCAGCAGGTACACGTCATCCCCAATTTGATAGTCTTTGGACGATGGTATGAAGATACCCCCTTCGGCAAACAAGGGAATGTAGGCCGCGTACAAGGCCGCCTTTTCCTTGATGGCCAATTGGATCACGCTGGGCCGAGGCGTTGCGCCCGCGCTGGAGGGAGGGGGGGGAACAGTGCTCATGTGTCAATTATGCGGAGGTTTTCAGCGCAGCACGCGCTTCATTGACCAAGGCTTCGAGCATAAGTCCCGCATTGAATGGGTGTTCTGCCGTCCGTGCCGTGCTGGCCAGGGAGCGTGCCCAGGCCGACAAACGCGGCACGTCGCTTGAAAACTGCACGTCTTTGGCTTCAAAAAAGCGAGGGGCAGCGCCCACTCGGCATGCCAGGGTATCGTGGCAAATTTTTTGCAATGTCTCCACCACTTCGGCCATGCTCAGGCCCTCGAATTTGCCCAAATCGCCTCTGGCTACCGCGCGTGGCAGTTCTCCCCATAAGCTGGCAGGGGCTCCACTTTGGGCCAAACCCAAGGCATTGTCTGGGCGCCCCCCCGCCGCCCGCAGCCACACGGCGGCATCGGCTGCGCTGATCCCTTGTGCAGACAGCCAAGACAATGCGGATGACGTGTCCGGCCATGCCATGGCGTGGCCGAGGCAGCGGCTGCGGATGGTGGGCAACAGGTGATGAGCCGCTTCGCAAGCCAGTACAAATTTCACGTCACCAGCGGGCTCTTCCAGCGTCTTCAGCAAGGCATTTGCGGTGACGTTGTTCATTTGCTCAGCCGGGTACACCAAGACAGCTTTGCCTCGCCCTCGGGCGCTGGTGCGTTGGGCAAACTCCACGGCGTCGCGCATGGCTTCAACGCGAATTTCCTTGCTGGGCTTGCGCTTTTTGTCATCGATCTCGCTTTGCGCTTTTTCCGACAATGGCCAGCCTAAGGCCAGCATGGCGGTTTCGGGCATCAACACGCACAGGTCAGCGTGGGTGCGGACCGACACGGCATGGCAGCTGCCACATTGGCCACAAGCCCCGTCAGCGGTGGGTGCGTCACACAACCACGCGGTCACCAAAGCCAAACCCAACGCGTATTGCCCCAGGCCTGAGGGACCATGCAACAGCCAAGCATGGCCACGTTGCTGAAGCAAATCACGCTGCTGCGTCAGCAGCCAAGCAGGCAAGGTCGGGTGTGTGCTCATGGCGCGGGCACTTCTTGATGCTGTGTGGTCAACAAGCCACGCCTAACCATGACCGATTGGATCTCTGCCCAGACCTGCTCGCGGGTGGCGCTGGCATCCAGCCGTGCGAAACGGTCAGGGTCTTGCGCTGCCCGCTGAGC
>CAZHDP010000589.1:0-2038 GCA_964531605.1 uncultured Burkholderiaceae bacterium
TGTCTTCAGCGCCAGCGATTCCAATTCTCGGATGCGGCTTGCACGGGCCGAGCCGTCTTGGGGCAGGTAGCCCACAAACGCAAAGTTTTGCCCGTTCAACCCACTCGCGGCCAAGGCCAACAGTAATGACACAGGGCCCACCAAGGGAATCACCTCCAGCCCCAAATCGTGCGCTGCGCGCACCACCGATGAGCCCGGGTCAGCCACGGCAGGCATGCCAGCCTCGCTGACCAAACCGATGTCATGTCCGCCATTCGATGCGAGCGCTGCAGACAGCAAGGTCTTGGCATCAAAAGCCAGGGCTTGATTGGCGTCGTGGTCGCCCTTTTTGTGGACTTCGCGCGGCAGCTCCTGGATCTGCATGGCCTGCAGCTCACAGGCCAGAGGTACCACAGCGTGCACCCGTTTCAAATAGGCCCGCGTGGTCTTGGCGCTTTCGCACACCCAATGCTGCAATCGCGCAGCCACTTGCAGCGTGCCCAGCGGCAGGGTCTGGTCCAGCGGCATGTCTTCTTTGCAGCCGAAGTCGAGCGGCGCGGGCACCAGGTAGAGTTTGCCTGTCTCGGTGGACGAGGTGGATTCAGGGGGCTGTGGAGCCTTGGCCATCAAATCACCTCCATCCCGGCAGCGCGCAGCATGGCACAGGTGCGAATCAGGGGCAAGCCCACCAGGGCGCTGGGATCGTCGTTGTCAATGCGTTCCAACAAGGCAATGCCCAAGCCTTCGCTTTTGGCACTGCCCGCACAGTCGTAAGGCTGCTCGGCCAACAGGTAACGCTCAATCTCGTCGTCGCTGAGGTCGCGGAACGTCACCCGCACCGGTGCCAGCAGCATTTGCTCAAACCCCGTCGCCAAGCAAGCCACCGCCACAGCAGTTTGGAACACCACAGATTGGCCACGCATTTGCCGCAGCTGGGTCACCGCGCGCTCATGGCTGCCGGGCTTGCCCAAGGGCGTGCCATTCAGGTCGGCCACCTGGTCTGAGCCGATCACCACCGCCTCTGGGTATAGCGCCGCCACTGCGCGGGCCTTGGCCAGGGCCAGACGACCGGCCAAGCTGGCGGGGGCCTCGCCGGGCAGCGGGGTTTCGTCCACATCAGGGGAGTGCACGTCAAAGGGCAGCCGCAGGCGTTGCATCAGCTCGCGGCGGTAGCGTGAGCTGCTGCCCAAGATCAGTTGACGCTGGGCTGGGGGAGTCAAGGTTGAGGTCATGGTGTTCCGACATGGCAAGAGCCGTGTCGCTTTCTGAAGTCTCGGGGTTGCTCTGCCCCCGGTGTTGCAAACAGGCCGCGGTTAGCGCCCTGGGCCAGCGATTCTTGCGCCGCATAGGGGCCCGCGCTGCGGCGGTAGTGGTACGACCAGGCGTGCCCCTGACGCACCATCCAGTCGCCCACGTCGTCGTCGCCCAAGCTCAGCTTGGCAAGGGTGCGCCCGTATTGGTCAGTGCGGTGGGTGCGCACGTGCACGACCTGGTGCAGCAACCGGTGGGTCAGCGCCTCTTTGGCTTGCTGGCCGTAGGGTTGGCAGATTTCGGGCGCGTCGATGCCCTCAATGCGAATGTCGAGGGCCGCGTCATGGGACGTGTCATGGGCCTCAGACGACCGGGATTTGCCCCGTTTGACCCACACAGTGTCACCGTCCACCACCGCGGTCACGGTGCCCGTCCAGCCTTTGGCGGCCTGTGCGCCTGGGGTCCAGGCCAGCATGACCAGTGCGACCCAGCCTACCGACAGGCAGCGTGAGGGCAATTGACTGGTGAATTTCATCCGGGGATTGTCGTGGATTCTTTTACACTGCCAGCATGAGTACTGAGTTTGATCCCCTGCGCCTCGATGTGGTCGCTTTTGCCCGCGCTGGCGGCCGTGTATCGGTGAATGATTCGCTATCGAAATATGAGCGTCTGATGACCGAATCCATTGCGAAAAGTGGTGGTTTGACGGTGTCTTGGACGGCCGTTGGCGAATGGCGTGAACCCGTGGGTGCTGCGCCGCAGGCCTGGCTCCACCTGGAAGCGCAAACGGCGGTGCCTGTCACCTGCC
>CAZHDP010000590.1:0-2031 GCA_964531605.1 uncultured Burkholderiaceae bacterium
CAGGCTGATGTTCTTCAGGTTGTGCGTGCGCGCACCTCGGATGCTGATGTACTGGTGCTGCAAAGCGTGCCCCAGATAGCGGCCAGTTTGCACCGCCTGAGGCAAGTCAATCGGTGAGGACGGGTCAGTTTTCAAGGTGGCATCCAGAGTAGCCCACCATCATAGTGGCAGCCATGCCACAAGCATCAAAGCATGACGTTGCTGTTATGCCGAGTGGAGCCCGTGTCCGCCTCGATCGCGATTTGCATGCACACCGCACGGCACAAGGTCACGACACGGTCGTTGCTGATGCGGTAGTAAATCTGCACACCATCGCGGCGTTTGCCAAGCACACCAGATTGGTACAGTGTGTTCAAGTGCTGCGACATGTTGGGCTGGGTGGTGTCTATTTCTTGCAGCAACTGACCCACATTCTTCTCACCGTTGCACAAGCTGCTGATGATCTTGAGGCGCATGGGGGCTGACATGGCGCGAAACACTTCGGCCGCGGACTCAAACACCTGGTCTGACTCGGTGAAAGACGGTTGCGTGGGTTTTGCGCTTCTGCTGACCATGGGGCTCCTCTTGCAACATGCAATATACGCGAAACGCCCGTTTGAATTTGCAGGAGAATGGTCACCATGACTTCATCCATCTACGCTCAGCGCCGTGCGCACGTCGCAGCCGCCCTCGGTCCGGGGGGTATTGCCATCGTCCCGACGGCGCCTGAACGCCCCCGCAACAGAGACAGCGACTTTCTCTTCAGGCATGACAGCTACTTCTATTACCTGACTGGTTTCACCGAGCCAAACGCGTGTTTGTTGCTCAGCGGTGATGGGCGAAGCACTTTGTTTTGCCAGCCTAAAGACCTTGAGCGAGAGATCTGGGACGGCATCCGATTGGGCCCCCAAGCGGCCATCGGCACCCTGGGCGTGGACCAAGCCCATGCGATCAGCGAACTCGATGCGCTGGCCCCCAAGATGTTGGAAAACAAGGACACCGTTTGGTATCCATTCGCCATCCACAGCGGTCTGGAATCAAGGGTCAATGGGTGGCTGACAGGCGTGCGAGCCAGGGTCAGGTTTGGCGCCTTGTGCCCCGAGGTTCAGCGCGATCTGTGCAGCGTGTTGGATGAACTGCGATTGGTCAAAGACGCTCACGAGCAAGCCATCATGCGACGGGCAGCGCAAATCAGTGCAGGGGCTCACATTCGAGCCATGCAGCGCAGCGCCAACATGTTGCGCGCAGGACAAGACGTGCGTGAATACCACTTGGACGCGGAGCTTCTGCATGAGTTCCGTCAACACGGTTCACAGTACCCCGCCTACGGTTCCATCGTGGCAGCCGGGGCCAATGCCTGTGTATTGCACTATCGGGCAGACGCTGCGCCGGTGCGGGATGGTGATCTGGTGTTGATCGACGCTGGCTGTGAACTCGACAGCTATGCCAGTGACATCACCCGAACGTTCCCCGCCAATGGTCGGTTCACAGGTCCTCAACGCTTGTTGTACGACTTGGTGCTGGCCAGTCAGGAAGCAGCGGTACAGGCGACCAAGGCAGGCGCACGTTTCATCGATCCACACGATGCCACGGTCAAAGTGCTGGCGCAAGGATTGTTGGACGTGGGCTTGCTTGACAAAAACAAGGCAGGGAACGCGCAGGATGTGATCGAAAAGCGAGCCTACTTCCAGTTTTACATGCACCGCACTGGCCATTGGCTGGGGATGGATGTGCACGACTGTGGCAGTTACAACGAGTTGAGCGAAGTCGGTCAAGCCATTGAGCGGCGTGACCCCTTGAGCAATGAGCTGATTCAAAACCGGCCCAGCAGGATTTTGCGAACCGGGATGGTGACCACCATTGAGCCCGGCTTGTACGTACGCCCTGCGCCTGGCGTACCGGAGGCGTTTCACAACATAGGCATCCGCATCGAAGACGATGCGATTGTCACGGAGACAGGTTGTGAACTCATCACACGAGGCGTGCCTGTTCGGGCAGAAGAGATCGAAGCGTTGATGCGGGGTTGATGCCGACGCCAGGCTGACCTACAGC
>CAZHDP010000591.1:0-2019 GCA_964531605.1 uncultured Burkholderiaceae bacterium
CAAGGTGCGCCAGATCATCATCGACGAATGCACCGCCGAGCATGTGAACCTGCTGGAAAGCCTGATCGGCAAGCTCGCTGCCCGCCTGCTGCAACTGCCCGGCGTGCTGGGCGTGCGCGTCAAGATCGCCAAGCTGGAGATTTTTGACGACTGCGAAGTGGCCATTCGCATGGAAACCGGGCAGTGGTGACGCCGAGGGTGCAGCGCTGATCAGAAGTTGGTGTCTTGATCGAGGCGGTGACGCAGTGGCAAGGCAATGGTGAAGATGGCGCCACCACCGGGCATGTTCGCAGCCTCGATGCGCCCACCATGAAAGTCCAAGATCTTGCGGCAAACCGCCAAACCCAGGCCTGTGCCACCTGAGCCGTCTTTGGTGCGCGAGGATTGCTCAAAGGCTTCGAAGATGGTGTCCAGCTCTGCAACGGGTATGCCCGGTCCGTGGTCACGCACCTGGACCCACACTTCGCGTGACTCGTGCTCAAAGGCTGAGACGTCCACGGCACTGCCTGCTGGGGCGTACTTGATGGCATTGCTGAGCACGTTGCGAATGACCTGTTTGAACCGATCGTCGTCCACTTTGGCGATGAGCAAATCAGGCCCCAACGTCAGCGAGAGTTGCACCGCTTTGGCGTCCGCCTGGGCTTGCATGTCTTGCGCCGCAGCCGTCACCAGACCACGCACGTCGGCCCGTACCAGGTGCATGGAGCCGACGGCGCTCTCCAGACGAGAGATGTCCAGCAAGTTGTTGACCAACGCCAACATGCGCTGGCCACCGCCATTGATTTCTTTGAACATGGCTTGCAGACGAGGGTGATCCGACGCGCGAATCACGCCCAACTCGGAAAACCCCAGAATGGCTTGCAGCGGGGTCCGTAACTCATGGCTGACGTTGGCCGTGAATTCTGATTTCGCTCGGGAGGACTCCTCGGCGGCTTCTTTCGCCTCACGGGTCACGCGCTCGGCTTCCCTGAACTCACTCACGTCCATCATCGTGCTGAGCCAACCTGCTTCGTGTGTGGCGCTACCAGGCAACATGACTTTGATGACGATAACATCGCGGCGCGTGCCATCACGGTGCGTCACCTTGACTTCGTAGCGGATCTTGTCGCCTCGGCGGGACAACTCTGCGTCCCGCAGCGCATGCATCGCGGCGTCGTCTGCCGTCATGAAATGAACGCCACGCCGTCCCAGCACTTCCGCGCGGGCCAGCCCCATGAAGTCTTCCCATGCGCGGTTGACCGAGGCATACCGGCCTTGCCCGTCAAACGTGGCCACAGGCAAGGGGCTGACCTCCAGCACCAGGGCCACGAAGGTGAGTTGTCGCTGCAGGGCTTCTTCGGCCTCGACCCGTTGGGTGACGTCCACGGCACTGCCCACAAAGCCAATCACGGCAGGGCCATCAAGCAAAGGCACAACGGCGAAATCAAACTGTCGAAGCTTCCCGTCCACCGCACGCATGCGGGCCGTGAGGGTGCGCACAGCGTTGTCTCCCTCTGGCGCAAACAAGCACCTGATGGCGTCACGTTGTTCAGGCTCCACCAAACTCACCACAGACACCCCCACGGCATCCGCCACCGAGGTGCCCCGCAAGCCGACCCAACTGTCATTGGCGTAGATGATGTTGCCTTGCAGGTCTGTGCGGAAAATCAATTCCTCGACACTCTTGAGGAGCACCCGCAACTCTTGCTCTCGCCGCAGCACCTCTGCACGGGCGGCGCGCAATTCAGCAAAAGCACGCAAACGGCGTTTCAAGTTGCGGTGGGCAGCCATCGACATGGCGATGATGAACAAGAGCGTCAACACACCCACCAATGCAAACCACCGTATGGTCAAGAACCACTTGCGCTGGGTATCAATGAGCGGCTTTTCGACCAGCACAATCAGTGGGCGGTTTTTCACCAAACGAAAGGCGCCAACTTGCGCCGAAGGCATGACACCCGGCCCCACAAAATGGGCAAATTCGATCTTGGGCAAATGGTCTCTGAAGATCAAATGATCGCCCAGTTTGGAGCCATACGG
>CAZHDP010000592.1:0-2012 GCA_964531605.1 uncultured Burkholderiaceae bacterium
GGGCCTGACCTTGCTCTTGGCGTTTGGTTTGCCGCCCGTGCTGCAACTCGCCAGCGTGCCTGCGCTGCGTGTGATGCGCCGCGATGTGGGTGAACTCAAAGCCGCCACGATCAGCGTGTGGGCCTTGGGCCTGATAGGTTTTGCGGTGTTGCTCGTTGCCGTGAGCCGTGATTTGAAACTCGGCCTCATGGTGGTCGGTGGTTTTGCCGGTGCGGTGTTGTTGTTTGCAGGCATGGCTTGGTTGGCCGTGTACGTCTTGCGCCGCACCGTGGTGGAGGGCAGTGCACCGCCGTGGCTCATGCTGGCCACGCGTCAGATCAGCGCACGCCCCGTGTACGCCATGGTGCAGGTGAGTGCGTTGGCCGTGGGTCTGTTGGCTTTGGCTTTGCTGGTGTTGCTGCGCACCGATCTCATCAGCAGCTGGCGCAATGCCACGCCGGTGAATGCGCCCAACCGATTTGTCATCAACATCCAACCCACACAAGCTGAGCCGTTTTTACAAACGTTGCGCGAAGCAGGGGTGAGCAAGTTGGATTGGTACCCCATGATTCGCGCGCGCTTGGTCGCCGTGAACGATGTGACTGTGACGCCCGACAGCTACACCGAAGAACGCGCACAGCGTTTGGTGGACCGTGAGTTCAATGTGTCCTTCAGTGCCGATCAGCCCGAGCACAACAAAGTGGTAGCGGGTACATGGCAAGCCGAAGAGGCCGATGGTCTGAGCATTGAAGAGGGCATCGCCAAAACCTTGAAGCTCAAGCTGGGTGACCGTTTGCGCTTTGACATGGCGGGTGTGTTGCACGAAGCGCGCATCACATCCGTGCGACGTGTGGATTGGGCGTCCATGCGTGCCAACTTCTTTGTGATGTACCCCGTGAGTCGCATGGTCACAGACGCAGGCTTTGACGTGCCCACCACCTACATTGCCGCGTTTCGTGCGCCGCAACGTCAGTCAGTCAAACCATCGCCTAGCTTTGACAATCAGCTCATTCAACGCTTCCCCAACATCACCAACGTCGATATGGGCGCAAGCTTGAACCAAGTGCAAGCGGTGCTGGGGCAAGTGGTGAGCGCGGTGGAGTTTTTGTTTTTATTCACCCTCGCGGCTGGCTTGGTGGTGTTGTTTGCGGCAGTGACCGCCACACGCGAAGAGCGTGCGCGTGAGTACGCTGTGTTGCGTGCCCTCGGTGCATCTAACCAGCTGCTGGCCAATGTGCAACGTGCCGAGCTGGCAGGTATTGGAGCCTTGGCTGGCTTGTTGGCCACTTGTGTGGCGATGCTCATGGGTTGGGGCTTGGCCCGATTTGCGTTTGAGTTTGAATGGACGGCGAGCCCGTGGGTGCCTTTGCTGGGGGCCATCGTCGGCGCGATGTTGGCGTTGGCTGCGGGGTGGTGGGGCTTGCGTGATGTGCTGCGTCGCCCCGTGGTGCAAACCTTGCGACAGGCCACATGAGTGTGTTGACGATGACGCCCAAGCAGTTTGTGCTGGCGGTGCAGCGCGCCTTCACACCTTTGGCCGATGCATCTCAAGCTGAACCAATGAAAGCCTATCTGCTCGATCAATTCGAGTTCTTAGGTTTGCCCGCACCTGTGCGCCGCCAAGCGGTCAAAGACATTGGCAAAGTGCAATGGCAAAGCGCAGATGATTTGCTAGCCGCTGCTGAATTACTGTGGCAAAAACCGCAACGTGAATACTGCTACACCGCCGTGGACCTGCTGCGCAAACACAGCGCATTGCTGAGCGTGAACGACTTACCCGCTTTGCAACACTTGTTGCTGCAAGACCCATGGTGGGAAACCGTCGACGGTTTGAGTGCAGTGATTGCTGACATCATGCACGCTGCGGTGCTGAAACAACCCGATGCAGCTGTAGTGATGGATGTGTGGCTGAAGCATCCCAGTCATTGGGTGCGACGCTCGGCCATGCTGCACCAGCTGGGCTGGCGCTTAGACACCGACACCACGCGCTTGTTTGGCTACGCACAGCAGCTGGCAGATGAGAAAGAGTTTTT
>CAZHDP010000593.1:0-2008 GCA_964531605.1 uncultured Burkholderiaceae bacterium
CCGCCACTGAAAACACCCGGATTCATGTGCAAAACATGCTTTCACGGCTTGATGTGAAAGACTATGCAGCTACAGAAACCATAGCAAACGGCCAAGTCAGATTTGCCAACACGGCGCAGCTGAACCCGGGCTTGGAAAAGCTGCTGCAGGTACGCCGAGTGATTGGTCTGCGCAACAGCGCCCACAGCGTGGTCAAGCTGATGAACCCGTGCGCGGGCGACAGCCTCATCGTTGCAAGCTACACCCATCCTGAGTACGCCATCAGCATGGCGCAGACATTCACCCAGGTGCAAGCCACGGCCATGTTGCTGCGCGGCACCGAAGGAGAACCGGTAGCTGACCCACGCCGTACCCCGCCGATGGAAGGCTTCGTGCGCGGCACACAACACACGCTGGAAAGCACCCAGGCCGGCCCCCTGCCCACCACTGCCGACTTGCCTCAAGCCATCGACGCCGACAGCACCGCTGACTATATTGCGTCGGTGTTGCGTGGCGGACATGCGGTGCCCACGTCGATGGCCAAACAGGTGGAACACATCTTGCGATTGTGTGCTCAGCATCAAGAGACAACAGCGTCATGACCCACCCGTCCCAGCCCCCTTCCCTCCATCGCGCCTTGCCAGGTCGAGGCAAATGCACCCTCGTGGGTGCAGGGCCAGGCGACCCGGAGTTGTTGACCGTCAAAGCCCTCAAAGCCATCCAGGCCGCCACGGTGCTGCTGGTGGATGATTTGGTCAGCGACGCTATCGTGGCTTGCGCTGCCCCCACGGCCCGCGTCGTTTACGTGGGCAAGCGTGGCGGTTGCAAAAGCACGCCACAGGCCTTCATTGAAAAGCTGATGATCATGGCCGTGAGCGAAGGGGAAAACGTGGTGCGCCTCAAAGGCGGCGATCCGTTCATCTTTGGCCGTGGCGGAGAAGAAGTTGAACACCTGCGGGCCGCAGGCATTGCCGTAGAGGTGGTGAACGGCATCACCTCTGGCCTGGCAGGCCTCACGTCCCTGGGCGTGCCGCTGACCCACCGTGAACATGCCCATGGCGTGGTGTTTGTGACCGGCCATGCCAAGCCAGGTGACAGCGGTACCGACTGGCGGCAACTCGCCCGCACCGCGCACGATGCCAAGCTGACCCTGGTGATTTACATGGGCGTGAGCGGCGCTACCCACATTCAAAACGAACTGCTCACCGGCTTGCCTGCTGCCACCAGCGTGGCCATCGTTCAAAGCGCCACCCTGCCCCAGCAGCGCCACGCGGTGTGCACCCTGGCAACGCTGGCCAGCACCATTGAAGACCAAGGCTTGAGCAGCCCCAGCGTGATCGTGGTCGGTAATGTAGTGCAGGGCTTGTTGGCGGCAGAGCAGGCTCACGCCAAAGAGGATGTTCGCGCTGCCTGAGCCCGCTATGATTTCAGGATGACCCAGCCTGACCACAGCCCCTCGGCAGAACGCAACAAACAACCCATTCTGGAGAAACTGCAAGGGTTGCTGCCTGCCACGGGGCGAGCACTCGAGATCGCCTCGGGCACGGGACAGCATGTCGTGTGGTTTGCGCAGCATTTGCCGCAATGGACTTGGCAACCGACCGAAGTGCACCGTGGCGCGCTGTACAACATCGAGGTCCGCGCCAACGAGGCTGACTTGGCCAATGTGCTGGAAGCGGTGCAGCTCGACGCTTGCGTGGAACCGTGGTTCGCGTCAGCAGATCTGGCCCCCGTGGAGCCGTTTGACCTGGTGCTGTGCATCAACATGCTGCACATTGCCCCTTGGGCGGCTTGCCCCGCCCTGATGCGGGGTGCCGCGCGCCATTTGGCCCCGGAAGGCGTGCTGGTCACCTACGGCCCTTACTTTGAAACCGGCGTGACGCCCACCCCCAGCAACGTGGCGTTTGATGAGAGCCTGCGCAGCCATGACCCCAGCTGGGGCATACGGCAACTGGACGACGTTGAGCAAGAGGCCCGCCTTGCGGGTTTGACCCTGCGCGAGCGGCACGCCATGCCGGCCAACAACCTG